>NZ_CEVIVC010000167.1:0-9655 GCF_982290645.1 Protofrankia sp. CiP1_Cm_nod4 | reverse complement strand
GAGGTTCTCACCCCATCGGTCGGGGGCGCTGTCGGCGAACGCGTTGAAGATGGCTGACCCCGGCGGCGTGTGGAAGACGCCGGCGGCCCTGGCCAGCGCCGGGTCGAGGTCGTATCCGGCCGGGCTGGTCAGGTAGGCGTCGGCGTATCGGAACGTGGCGCTCTGTCCGCCGCGGTCGTGAAGCCACAACGTTCCGGCGGCGGTCTCCTGCCCGTCGATCTCGACGGTGACCTCGACAGGATCCCGTCCGGCCATCAGCGCCATACTCGCTTGGGGAGGATCTCGTCCATGAGTAGCCGGCCGACGTCGGTCTCGTACGGGTCGGGATGCAGGGCGATGCTGTGATCACCATCCTACGAACGATCGAGCACCCCGTGCGGGTCTCGTGGCTGTCATCGGGGATACCGATCATGCTGGCGGCCTGGCAACAGGAGATGGCCGAGGACATTACGTTGGCTGCTCGATAGGCACCTCAGGGTCATGCACGACCGCGCGTACGTCGATGCCATGGCTCACGAGAGCGGGCACGACCAGCCCGGCGAACGTGCCGGTAGCCCCGGTCGCGAGGATCTTCATCGTTGCCCTCCTTCGGCGGAGGGATCGATCGAGGTCGGAGCGACCACCGGGGTCGTGCGGATAGTCGTCCGCGGCTGTTCCGGGAACGAGATCCTCGCGGTCGGTGTGGACGGTCCGCGTCAGCGGGGCGGTCCGATGACGATGTTGCCGAACTGCTCAGCCGCTTCGGCCATCCGTTCGGGTGAGATCTGGAAGCCGTCGGGTCGCGGGGTGGACCTGTCGCGGCCGGCGTAGCGGAACATGCCCTCAATGCCGGCCGGTGTGTTGATCATCAACAGGTCGGCCTTCTTGGACGTGATCCGGTAGGCGTGCGGTTTGCCCTTGGGGAGGAAGACCACGCCGCCGCCGGTCAGCTCGTACTCGCGGTCGTCGTACCAGACCAGTGCGGTGCCCTTGATCAGCATGAACACCTCGTCTTCGAGGGTGTGCTTGTGATAAGGCGGCGCCTCGCCCTCGCTGACGTCGAACCTGCCCATCATCAGTTGGCCGTCGGTCGCCGCGCCGTCGAGCACCATCGTGAGAGTTCCGCCGTCGAGCCATTCGAGCTGCTGTTGCTGCTGGGCCTGGGCGAGATAGAGCATGCTCACGTCGTTCTCCTTCGCATCGTCGGTGCGACGTCCATCGCGCCCTGACGTCCGTCGCGCCTTCCGGCCCGGAACCGGCACGGCGCGCTACGCGGGCACGGAGCCCTCAGCCGGGTGCGATCTCCGGCATCCGCGTGCGCCGAGCCTCGTGGTGACCACGCCTCGAGCGTAGGGCCCACGCATCCGGAGCGCATTCGCCCGCTTGCTGAAAAGGTGTTCCTTATTGCGGCGCTCGCGCCTCGGTCACGGTCACGGTCAGTCAGAGTCAGTTGTAGTCGGTCACCTTCCCTACATGGCGCGGCTGCGGCGGAACGCCCGAGGTGCCATACCGATCTCGCGGCGGAACGCGGTCGAGAACTGGCTGGCGCTGCTGAACCCGCACTGCTGCGCGATGTCGGTGACGGACAGGTCGCTGTCCTCGAGACGACGCCGCGCCACGTCGATCCTCATCCGGGTGAGAAACCGGCGTGGCGGCAATCCCGTCGAGGCCTGAAAGACGCGCAGGAAGTGGTACGGGCTCAGCCCGGCGCTGCCTGCCATGTCGGCGAGTGACAGGGGCAGGTGAAGGTTGTCCCGCATGAACTCGATCGCCGTCCGGACACGGACGTCCTCCCTCCCGACGCTGACGGGGCCCGGCGATCCAGTCCCGTAGCGGCTGAGCACATGGGCGAGCAGGAAGGCCGCCGAGGTCTCCGCGTACAGCTCGTCGACTCCCGCAGCCATCGCGTGAGTGAGCTCGGTCAGGACGCTGCGCACGACGTGGTCCTCGATCAACACCGGCTCCGCCAAGGTGACCGGCGAGGACCGTCGATGACTCAGCAGGCCGGCGGTACGCGCGAGATCGTCTGCCGGGAGAACCATGACAACGAGCTCGCGCATGCCGCTCCCCGCATGCGTCCACTCATAGCTCAGCGGCACTCCGACTGGGACGATCCACGCCTTCCCCGGCGCGAGCTGGGCGGATCGCCGGGCTACTCCGTCGCGTCGTTGCACGGCCACGCTTCCACGGGTCACGAGCATGATCCGGGAATGGGGCAGGACGCCCGTGTCCGCGCGTCCCGAAGAATCACAGCGCTGAGCGACCCGGACGAGCACCGACACCCAACCGGCATCCCGCACGCTGCACCTTCGGGTCGCACACCACACGTCCTGGTCGAAGCGCTGCGCCAGTTCAGCCGCAGGGAAACGCATCGCCTCCGAAGCCGACGGATCTGCCGTCACGCTGAGCTCCTTGGTTCCCGGCCCTGAAATCACCGTCCACCCGGTCGCCACACGGACCCTGGCCAGGGACAATGCCCGATGACCACGCCGACCGGAACATCATCTACCGAATCGGACGGATGTTCCGTACACCTGGCGGTTCCGGAGGCTCCGGTCCGTCTGGTGACCGCGATCGTGGGGCCGTTCCCCGGCTGAAGCGTAGGTGAACGCGAGGACCTCGTCGTGTCCAGCGGTGGCTTCGACCAACATCTTCGGGGCGTGCGGCCTGGAGCGTCGCCGAACGGCTGTCAGTCAGACCTCGGCTGGCGAGGGAGCGAGCCTTTCCGGTAACGTTCCGCTACGTTATTTAACGATAACGCTGTGCGGCTGAGAACCCGGGATTCCCTTTCACCGTACTCGGGTTCTGGTCGGTGCTGTCAGGGCTGCCGTGGTACCCGCCGCGTCGGCGGGCTGACCAGCGTGTTCCCGTCCGGGCTCGCGAGGCGTCGCTCCAGCAGGGTGAACGCCTCGATCGCGTCGGCCGCCTCGAACGCCCGGTTGCGCCGGCCGACGGTGACCTGCCGGAGCACATCCGCCTCGACGAGTCGGCCCACCGCCTCGTTCGCCGCCTGCACGCTGCGCCCGCTCAGTGCCGCGGCGGAGCGGACGGTGAGCACAGGTGCCGCTGGCAGCACACGCAGCAGGCGGTCGAGCGCGGAGCCCGCCCGCACCGGGCCGACCCGCTGAAACCAGCCGGCCTGAAGCACCGCCATCCGCCGCTCGAAGTCGGCCGCGTCCGCGCATGCCCGACCGCACGCCGCCGCGAACAGCGCGATCCAGGCATCGGTGGCCACCCGTGCGTCCTCGGATGCGGCGGAGCCGACGTAGTGGGTGGCGGACAACGCGGCCAGATACTGGCGCGACCAGGTCGCCAGGATGAGGGAGACGGGCGGGAACACGTCGACCGCGAGGCCACGCCGTCGCAGCACCATATGGATCAGGGCCCGGCCGGTCCGGCCGTTACCGTCGATGAAGGGATGAATCGTTTCGAACTGCGCATGGGCCACAGCGGCCTGGACGACCGCCGGCAGCCCGTCGTCGTCGCAGAACGCGCAAAGGTCCGCCAACAGCTCGGGCACGACCTCGGGCGGTGGTGGTACGAACACCGCCGAGCAGGGGTTGTAGCCGCTGCCGCCGATCCAGTTCTGCACGGTCCGAATCGTGCCGCCGTAATCCGCCAACCGGCTTCCGGCCAGCAGGCGTCGGTGAACCTCCAGCAGTGAGGCGACCGTGATGGGCTGGCCGACACCGACCAGTTCGGACACGCCCGCCATCGCGTCGATGTTGCCCAGCACCTCGGCGGCGGTGACGTCAGTCGCCTTCTCCCCGAGCTCCCGCGCCGCCTCGGCCCGCAGCAGACGGCGACCGCCGACCTCAAGCCCCTCGATACGCGACGAGCCGACCGACTCGGCCCGCAGCAGGATGCGCGCAAGCACCTCGGAGCCCCGCAGGGCGGTTGCCTCCCGGCCCAGCCGGCTGATGGCCACCTCGGCGTCGGCGACGTCGGCCGCCGTCCCCGCGTCCAGCCGGAACTCCCGCCCGACCAGGGGGTCCGGCAGGTAGGCGTCGTAGTCGCAGCCCGACCGGTCACGCCTCGACAACCCGGAATCAAGATCGCTTTCCCAGTGCCGCCGCAGTAGACGAGCCACTTCCACCCTCCATGTTCAAGGTTCCAGAATAACCTTGAACATGGAGACCTCGAAATCAAGATTGCCGAACGCCCGGGAGGAGGCCGCCGGTGGCCGGCCGGCGCGGCCGGCTTCCCGACGGTCGCCGATCGACAGCGGTCCGCCTTCCACTCGCCCATGATCACCAAGGACCGTCGGCGAGCGTCCGGGAGATCGGTTCGATGCTGGCCGCGGGTGGCTGGTCTCGAAACGGGCCAGCCGGGCATGCCGCCGCTTCGCGAGGGGCTTGTTCGCCCACAGCGGACGACAAAAAAGAACGATGAAGTGAAAGAAAAACAAGGAAAAAGGAGAGATAATCAAAAAGGAAACAGCCACTCCTCACTACTTTTAATATATAGCACACCGGAAAGCTTGCGGCAAGGCCCGGGTCGTGCCGCAGAATAGCCGTCCGAGGCCAGAAGCTGCGGAAACGGGAGTCGCGGAATGCGTGTGTTGTTGTCGACGTATGGGTCGCGCGGGGACGTCGAACCGCCGGTGGACGCGTGGTATGGCTGCGGGCGCTGATGGCGTGAACCCCTTGACCACCAGCGCGTTCGGCCTTCCCGACCACCTCGCGGCCAAGGCCGACCCGACGTTGATCGCCGGCAATGGCGAGACCGCGCCGGACCGCTGGGCGCCGATCCTGAACACGCTGGTGGACGCACCCGACGGACCCGTGGCCCGGGCCCTGCGGGATCCGCGGACGGCGGACCTGGCCCGTACCGTCTACCGAGCAGCCGGACCGGCCGAGAGCCCCGCCGAACTCCGCGATCCGGGGCGGTTCCCGTCCCCCGATGCCGTGCGCACCCACCTGGCCTGGCGGTGCTTGCAGGTGGCCTACCCCGGATCAGACAGCCCCACCAGAACCGACAAGAACGACCAGCAGCTCCGTGCGCTGATCTTCCTGGCCCGCCAGCGTGCGTCCGATCGGCGCCTGCCAGGTCTGAGCTGGTGGCACCTGCACCGTACCGTACCGCGCCCAGTCGTCACGCTGTCCGGGCTCGTCTTCGGCATCTCCTTCGGGGTGCTGCTGGGCACAGTGCTGGGCTACCCGATCGGGATCGGGTTCGGCGCCGTCGCAGGCCTTGTCGTGGCGAGGACGTTCCATCAGCTCACCACCAAAGCGCCGGAGACGCCGAGCGTGCTGCTTTTTGGGACGCCGCCGCTACCAGGCTGGCGCGTGGGGCGAGGCGCGCAGGCGCGGGCAGCCGTCATCGATCTCGGAACCCACCCTGCCCGGGCCCTGCTGCACCGGCACCGCCGGTGCACGCTGTTCCTGACCACTCCGCTGGTAACCGGTGTCTGCATTCTCGTCACGGCCGGCGAGGCATACCTCACGGGCTGGGGGCACCCACCCACCGACCCGCTGATCGCTCTGGCCGCCGTGATCTGTTGCGAAATCAGTGCCTGCCTGCCCACCCCATGGGGCATGTTCCTGCTCTCCCGGCACTGGCTCGCCTGGCGCCACGGCCTCCCCCGCGACATCCTCGGCCTTCTCGACGACGCCACCGAACGCGGCATCCTGCTGCGCACCGGCGGGGTATGGCAGTTCCGCCATCCGAGCATCGCGGAATACCTCGCCGCCCCGCCGTGGCCCGACCGACCCACGCTGCCGCTTTCTGACGGGCCCGCGGCGGACATCCCCGGGCTGGGAAGATAACCACCGTCCCAGTTCGGCCCGTCGGCTCGGGCCGTGTCAGGTGCGTCCGCAGGCATCGAGAAGAAGCTCTGCGACGAGATCCAGGTCGTCGGTCGTGAGGTCACTGCCACCCGCGCCGTGTATCCATCGGATGGCCTGATCACGGCGGTGGACGAGCCACAGATCGACGTGCAGGGCGATGTCGGCGGCGGTCGACGAGTCGCAAGCACCGAGCTGGGCCAGCGCTGCCGTGCGCGCCGTGTGGTCGAGCGTGAGCCGGACGACGTCGAGCAGGTCGGTGCCCTGTTTCCGCGTAGAGCGGTTCATCACCGCTTGCAGCTTCATCGCAATGATCGGACCGGGCTCTGCGACGGGCGTCTTCACCTCCACGCGGTCGCCTTCCGACCAGATCACCTCGATGGCGATCTCGGTGGCGGTGTCGTTCGCCCATGCGTGCGCGGACGCGTGGAGACGGTCACCGGGACCGTCGCTCAGCTGGTCGAGCTCTGCCAGTCCGCTGCTGTTCGTGGGCCTGGCTGCCACTGTGGCTGCCAGTTCCGGTGGCCGAGCGGCACGCCCCGATGTGCTTCTCGTGCCCACCGGCAGCGGCATAGGACGTTTTGACCTCCGATACTAAAGATCGGTAGCCTCGCCGGCATCGGACCATGGGGGAGGCGTTCGTGCGTGAGATCGCGACCATCGACCGGCAGCCAGGCAGCGGCACCATCGCCGTGTGGATCACCAGGAGGACAGAGTCGCTGCAGGCACGGCATGTCAATGCCGCCGCCATCGACGAGGCCGGCGATCCCCTCGCGCTCGAGAAGGTTCGATTACTGACGCGCTGCTGTGTCATCCTGGTAACGGAAGGCTCGTTACTGGACGGGCTGCCGATCGAGGGCGAGCCGCTCACCGTAGCGGCTCTCGAGACCCTGGTTGCTGAGACGGAGGGGCATCAGCAGCGGATCCTCGCGGCGCTCGACGCCTACAAGCAGCACACCCGGTCCAAGACCCTGGTCTCGCCAGCGTTCCCCACCAGCCCGAAGGTCGACGGCTTCCCGCCTGTTGAGGACACCCCGAGCAAACGTGCCCTGGCGACCGCGAACTTTGCAGCTTGCGTGTGGACGACCTGGCTTGAGACGGACGAGGAACGGCGCCGACGTACTGTCCGGCCGAAGACGGGTCAGTCACCGTGGATCATGCCCGAGGAGTTGAACAGTCAGACGGTGCCGGACTTCCCACCCGTCTTCGCTGGGCGTCTCCATGAGCAGCCGCTGGTGTGACCGTGCTCCCCTACACCGCCATCGACTTCGAGACCACCAACTCCTACCGGGGCCTGGCTCGACGGCTACCGGGTGCAGTGCAACGGGATACCACTGCCTCGGAGGTGTCGCGGTGAGCGAGCAGCACGTGTTGGGTCTTCAAGAGGTTGACGAGACGCAGGTCGCGGTCGTTGGCGGCAAGGGCGCGCACCTGGGGGCGCTGTCGCGGATCGACGGCATCCGCGTGCCGGCTGGCTTCTGCGTGACGACGGACGCCTTCCGGCGGATCATGGCGGAAGCGCCCTCGATCGACGATCGGCTCGATCAGCTGTCGCGCCTGAACCCGGACGACCGGGAGGCGATCCGCACGCTCAGCGCGGAGATCCGCCGGACCATCGAAGGGATCGCCGTCCCGGGCGATCTCGCGGCGGCGATCACCGGCGCTCTCGCCCAGTGCGGCGAGCACGCCGCCTACGCCGTCCGATCCAGCGCGACGGCGGAGGACCTGCCGACGGCCTCCTTCGCCGGCCAGCAGGACACGTACCTGAACGTCGTGGGGCCGGCGGCGATCCTCTGGCACGTCAGCCGGTGCTGGGCCTCGCTGTTCACCGAGCGGGCCGTGACCTACCGCCAGCGCAACGGCATCGACCACCGTACGGTCCACATGGCCGTGGTCGTGCAGCGGATGGTCTTCCCGCAGGCGGCCGGCATCCTGTTCACAGCCGACCCCGTCACGTCCAACCGGAAGGTCGCCTCCGTGGAGGCCGGCTTCGGCCTCGGCGAGGCCCTGGTCTCCGGCCTGGTGAACCCGGATGTCTTCAAGGTGCGCGACGGCGAGGTCGTCGCCAGGACGGTCGCCGCCAAGCAGCGTGCGGTTCACGCCTCGCCGGCGGGCGGGACGCGGGAGCAGGCGATCGACCCGGAGCGGCAGGAGCAGCCGGCGCTGACGGATGCGCAGGTCGTGCGGCTCGCGCGGCTCGGCCGGCGGATCGAAGCGTACTTCGGCCGCCCGCAGGACATCGAATGGTGCCTGGTCGACGACGGCTTCCAGATCGTCCAGAGCCGGCCGATCACCACGCTGTTCCCCATCCCCGAGTCCGGCGACCGGGAGAACCACGTCTATGTCTCCGTCGGCCATCAGCAGATGATGACCGACCCCATGAAGCCCCTGGGGCTCTCCTTCTGGCAGATGACGACCCCCGCGCCGATGGCTGAGGCCGGCGGCCGCCTGTTCGTCGACGTCACCCAGAGGCTGGCCTCGCCGGCGAGCCGGGCCGGCCTCCTGGAGGCCCTGGGGAGATCCGATCCGCTGCTCGGGGACGCGCTGCGGACCATCCTCGAGCGCGACGGCTTCGTCCGGCCGCTCCCTGACGAGGGTCCCCCCGGGCCACTGTTTGGCGGCGCGCCAGCCCCGATCGAGACCGATCCGGCCATCGTCACCGAGCTGATCGGGCGCAGCGAGGCGTCCATCGCCGCCTCGGAACGCGACATCCGGACGAAGTCCGGCGAGGCGCTGCTCGACTTCATCCGGGCGGACCTCCAGGAGCTGAGACGGATCCTGTTCGATCCGCGGAGCCATCAGGTGTTCATGTCGGCGATAGAGGCCACGTGGTGGCTCAACGAGCGGCTGGAGGCGTGGCTGGGCGAGAAGAACGCGGCGGACACACTCACGCAGTCCGTGCCCCACAACGTCACGTCGGAGATGGGGCTGGCGCTGCTCGACGTCGCGGACGTGATCCGCCCGCATCCGGACGTGGTGGCGTTCCTGCGGCACGTCGAGGACGAGGGTTTCCTGGACGAGCTGCCCAGGCTCGCGGGCGGGACCGAAGCGCGAGCCGCCATCGAGGCCTGGCTCGACAGGTACGGCATGCGCTGCGTCGGCGAGATCGACATCACGCGGCCGCGTTGGAGCGAACGCCCCTCCACGCTCGTCCCCATGATCCTCGGCAACATCAGGAACTTCGAGCGGGGCGAGAGCCGACGACGCTTCGAGCAAGGCCGGCAGGAGGCCTGGAAGAAGGAGCAGGATCTGCTGGAGCGCCTGCGGGGCCTGCCGGACGGGGAGCGCAGGGCCGAAGAGACGAAGCGGATGATCGACCGGGTCCGGACCTTCATCGGGTACCGGGAGTATCCGAAGTACGGGATGATCAGCCGCTACTTCGTGTACAAGCAGGCCTTGTTGGAAGAAGCCGAGCGCCTCGCGCAGGCCCACGTACTCCGCGAGAAGGAGGACATCTTCTACCTCACGTTCCAGGAGCTCCACGACGTCGTGCGCACGAACCGCGTGGATGACCAGCTCATCGGCCGGCGCAAGGACGCGTTCAGGTCGTACCGGGCGCTCACACCGCCCCGGGTGCTCACGTCCGACGGCGAGGGCGTCGTCGGGGCGTACCGACGCGACGATGTGCCGGCCGGCGCGCTGATCGGCCTACCGGTCTGCGCCGGGACCGTCGAAGGGCGGGCCCGCGTCATCCTGGACATGGCACGGGCCGTTCTCGAACCGGGTGACATCCTCGTCACGGCCCACACGGACCCCAGCTGGACGCCCCTCTTTGTCGCCATCGCAGGCCTGGTGACGGAGGTCGGAGGACTGATGACGCACGGCGCGGTGATCGCCCGGGAGTACGGATTGCCGGCCGTCGTCGGTGTGGTGGACGCCACCCGACTGAT
>NZ_CEVIVC010000166.1:8238-10816 GCF_982290645.1 Protofrankia sp. CiP1_Cm_nod4 | reverse complement strand
TCCCGGCCCCTGTCCCGGCCCGTGGCCCGACGAGGTGGGGCCGCTGGCCGCGCCGACGGCGACCAGCGCGCCCAGCACGGCCGCGTACTGCGGGTCACGAGGCGGGCGGGGTGAGACACCGACCATCTCCAGCAGCAGCGCCGATATCCGCGGTATCCGCGTCGACCCGCCGACGAGGAACACCTCGGCGAGCCCACCCGGCCGCACACCCGCGCTCTCGGCCGTCCGGATCAGCTCCGTCATGGTGGCGCGCAGCTCGCCCTCGATCGAGGCCTCCAGGTCCGCCCGGGTGAGCTCGATAGCCCCCACGGATCCGCCGGCCCGGACGGTGTGGCTGGTGGCGGCCGACAGCGCCTCCTTCGCCGCGACGACCTGCTGGCGTATCTGGTCGCGCGACCGCTGACCGGACGGGCTCTGGTCGGCCCACAGCGCGTTCCAGGCCCGGGAGTCGGTCCTCGTGGCCCGCTCGCCGATCCTGCGCAGCAGGATGTCGTCGATCGTGTTGCCCCCGAAGCCGGAGCTGCCGCCCGGCTCGCCGCGGATGTCAAACCCGCCAGGTGCCGCGGTGAGGACGGTCGTCGCCAGGCTCGTGGCGCCGAGATCGTAGACGGCGACGGTCGTCCCCGGCGGGAAGCCGGCCGGATCGGCCTGCCAGCGGGCCGCCGCGACCGGTTCCGGGAGCAGGGTGACGCTGGTCAGGCCTGCCCGGAACGCGGCGGCCCGCAGCCGCTCGACCTCGACGGAACCCCAGCGGACCGGCGCGGTGAGGACCACCTGTGCCGGCGGCGGCCCCGGGAAACGGCTCATCGTCTCGTGCGAGACCTGGCGCAGGACGGCGGCGACCAGCTCGACCGTGGGGATGGCCGTGTCGCCGAGCCGCACCTGCTCGGTGCTCTCCAGAGCCCGCAGGGGGCAGGGCTGCGCGCGGTCGGGATGCGTCACCGCGATGTCGGCGGCGGCCGAGCCGGTCAGCAGCCGGCCGTCGTGGCTCAGGCTGACGACGGCCGGCATCGGCCCGTCCGGACCAAGCGGTAAGAGCTCCGACCGGCCGTCGACGGCGGTCGCGGCCACGGTGAAGCCGGTGCCGATGTCGACCGCGAGTGCCAGTCCGGTTGCCACGTCTCCCCCGGTGGGTCAGGTATGCGGATCTTCTGGTGCGGTCCGCGTGGATACGGCGGCACGTCATCCGGTGCGGCGGCCATGGTCCGGGTCACGGGTGGGCCATGCCCGACGGATGTCCGGTCGCGCGGACGGTGCCCGCGTCGGCCAGCATCCGTCGGGCACAGCCTGGGCATGGTGGCTGCGCCGACGGCGTCCGAGGCGGGGCGAATCCTCCTCGGTGCGTCTGTGAACCTGGGCTGAATACTACGCAGGGTCGCCGCGTGTCGGATTCCTGGTTGCCGGCCCGAGGGCGCCTGGACGCCGGTAGGCGGTGATGGGGCATCCGCGCCGCCTTCCCGGGCGGCCCGCCCGGGAAGCGAGGGTGGGGTGCGTCAGCCGAACCGTCCGGCCGGCCCCGCCGCACCTGGCCGGGACAGGGGCGAAAGCGTCGTGCGACGCCAGCCCGTCACAGAAACGGAATCCGCTGGAAAACCAGGAGCGTCCATCCTGGCGCAGTCCTTTCCGGGTATTTACCGGCAGCTTTCCCGTGATTACAGACGGCCTGCCGGCTCGGGTACGCGCTGGCCGCGGCGGGCGTCGGTCTCGGCGTGCAGCACGGCCTTCGGGTCGTCCGGGTGCAGGAAGACCCACCGCTTGTACGCCCAGAACCGGAAGATGGTGCCGAGGCCGGTGCCGACCACGTTCCCGGCCAGATTGAAGGCCAGCACGCTGTCCAGGCCCAGCACATAGCGGGCGATCCCGAGGCAGGCCAGGGCGATCCCGAGCCCGACGGCGTTGAGGATCACGAAGAGGGTGTATTCACGCCGAAGGCCGGTACGTGCGCGATGCGTGAAGGACCAGTGCCGGTTGCCGATGTAGGCGCAGGTTGCGGCCACAATGGTGGAGACGGTTTTCGCGCTGAGCCAGCCCATGTCGAAAACGCCATGGCACAGATTGGAGACGAGGACGTCAACCAGGTAGCAGAAGCCGCCGACGACACCGAACTTCGCCATTTCATGAACAAGTAGCTGCCAGCGTGACCGCCTGGAACCGCCGTCCATTGATGCCACGCTCACCTCATGTGATCTTGACCGGTTTGTGTCACCGGCTGAGCGTACAGACCGCTGTCCTGGACCCATCCGACCCCCCCGGGTTCCCGGCCGTTGCCGGCGGCCGGGGCACGGCCGCGACCGCGCCCCGAGCACGGTCGCCGGTAGCCCGGCCGAGTACACGGCCCACCGGTGCCATGCCTCGTCAGCACGATGCCCCATCAGTGCCATGACCATGGGGTCATGCGGCGGGCCGCCCGGTTGCCGATCTCCTCACGGTAAGTATGACCCGTGTCCCGGCGGGTGATGCCTGCGAGATGCTGTTCCGGCCTGACGCCTGACGGACAGCCCCACCTGACGGACAGCGTCGACCCGGTCGACACACGGCCCGGCCTGGCCGGCAGCGCCACCTGGCCGGTATCCGCATC
>NZ_CEVIVC010000166.1:2315-7791 GCF_982290645.1 Protofrankia sp. CiP1_Cm_nod4 | reverse complement strand
TGTCCGATACGCCCACCGTGCCGATGCATGCACCGCGCCGATGGAGGTTGTACGACCATGACCACGGTCGACGCTCGCGATGATCTGTCAAGCTCGGGACGTTCCCACAGCGTCACCGACATCCTGACGGAGCGCGCCGCCGGCTTCGCGACCGCCCGGCGCAGCGGCGGCGGTCAGCCACAGGCCCGACCGGCTCGCCCGACCACCGGGGTCGCGGTTCTGGCCTGCATGGACGCTCGTCTGGACGTGCACGCCTTGCTGGGGCTGGGCGAAGGCGACGCGCACGTCCTGCGCAACGCTGGCGGGGTGGTCACCGATGACATGATCCGCTCGTTGGCGGTCAGCCAGCACGAGCTGGGCACCACCGAGATCATCCTGTTGCACCACACCCAGTGCGGGATGATCTCGATTACCGATGACGGGTTCCGGGACAAGCTGCTCGAACGCACCGGCGCCCGCCCGGACTGGCCCGTCCACGCGTTTGATGATCTTGAGGAGAGCGTGCGGCGGTCCATCGCGCGGCTGCGTTCCAACCCCTTCCTGGCCGCCACGACGTCCGTCCGGGGCTTTATCTACGATGTGGCCACCGGCGAACTACACGAGGTCACCACCTGACCTCGGCGGCGCCGTCTGCCGCGGGAGGGCCCACGCCCGTACGGGCCCCGGCCCCGTACCCCTTACGCGGTGACGGCGGCATGGGCCTGGGCCCGCCGGATCCGCGAGTGGAGCCGCGACGGGAAAAACATGGGTTGCAAGAGGCTGGTGGCCACGTCACCGCTCCGCCCGCGGGCCTGCTTGATCCGGTTTCGTGAACGCGTGTGATGGCGGGCGCGCGACGGGTTGTCCGGACGGCTGATGATGGTGGTTATGGCAGTTCGGTGGTGAGACGGCGGATGGCGGGTGCCCTCTGTTCCGAGAGGGCGTCCGGCCTGGCCGGCTCGGATGTGGTTGGCCGGCTCGGGTCGGAGGTGGGCCGCGCGGAGCCGGCCGGGCCGCATACGGCAGTGACGTGCTCGACGGCGATCCGCCGGGCGAGCAGGCTCGGGTCCAGGTGGCGGCAGAGGACCACCGACGCGCCGACGGCCAGCGGGCCCAGCAGGCCGCCGAGCAGGCCGTCCGGCGTGTCGTAACCGGCCGTGGTCAGCACCCGGTCCGCCGCGGTCAGCTCCCAGGCCCGCGCGTAGTAGCCGGCCAGCCGGGTGAGAGTCCGCTGGTTCGCCGGTGGCGCAGGTGGGACGAAGCGGTCGCCGTGGCTGAGGACCTCGGCCGCGAAGTCGAGCACGCCCGGCACCGGCTGAGCGAGCCGTCCACCCAGCGGGCGCAGGGACAGCGCGATGATCTCAGCTCCGTCACCCACCACGGCCGGGTCGTCCACGGCCTGCTCGGTCACGAACACCGCTGCCGGTGGGTCGTCGTGGCTGTCCGTCCCGGCTGTGGCACCCGCGCCGGCTGTGGCGTTCGCGCCGATGGCGGCGCCAGGCCGGTGGATGTTCACCTGGGCGCCCGCCGACCACGCGGCGAGCAGCACCACCGCGGTCTGCCAGTGCGGCGGCAGGGCGATCTGGATGGTGTCACCCGCGGTGACGCCGAGTGTGTCGACGAGCAGGTTCGCGGTCTTGGCCACCCAGTTGTCGACGGTGGTGGCGGACAGTTCGGTCCGCTCGCCGGTGGCGTCGTCGTAGAAGGTCAGCAGCGGACGTCCCGCGTCCGCGCGCACCCGACGGGCCAGCAGCGCGGCGACACCGGCCACGTCGGCTGGAGCACCTCCGGAGCCACCCGCACCGGCTGGGGCGCCCGCGGCACCCGGGGTGCCCGCGGCACGGGGCGTGCCGGCCAGTGCCGCCGCGCCGGGCGGGCGAGCGGGGGAGCCGAGGGCGTGCGCGGGCACGGCGGCCACAGCGGCGTCCAGGACACCGGTGAGAACGCCGTCAAGATGGCGTCCCGCGGGCAGGGGCGACGAACTCATCGGATGCTCGTACTCATGGGACGCCTACGTTAGAGCACCGCTGGTCCGGCCGGCTGCCCGGCTGCCCGGTGGTCTGGCCGGTGGTGTGCTGCCGGTCCGGCCGGTGGCCTGGTGCTACGGCCGGCGCTCGTTCCGGGCCGCTGCCGTGGTATGCCGGCTACGGGCATGCCGATCACGAAAAGTGCGATCGCGCGGAGCTGTGCCTGCTCACGGTGTACAGGATGTGTTCGCCGGGGCGACGGTCGGTGCCGTCGGCGCTGGCGCGCTCGGTGCCGCCCCCGCGCCGGCCGTTGTCGTGCCACCGGCCGGGCCGGCTCCCACCGCCCCGCGCAACGCGCCGCCGGGCGCGGCCGGCAGGTCCAGCGTGTCGGTCACACCGGTGAACGAGGCGCCGAGGACGACGACCAGCCCCCGGCTGATCGTCGGATCCTCGATGGTCCGCGAGTCGGTGATCATTCGGCTGAGCGTCTGCGCGGCTTCCTCCTGCCCGGCGGGGTAGCGGATCTCCGTCATGACCTGGCCGGCCGGGCCGGTGGTCGTGCGCATCGAGCCGGCGAAGCCCAGGGCGCTGAGGGCGTCGGTCGTCTGCGCGGCCAGGCCGGAGCGGCCGGTCTTGTTGCGGACCTCGGCGATGCTCACCTGGTTCGGCGGGAGCGAGGGCTGGCTGAGGGCCCCGTCGTCGCCCCCGTGGCCGGCGGCCGGCGGGGCGTCCGCCGTCGGGCGCAGCGGAGCGAGCAGGGAGGCCAGGCCGGCGCGGTCGTAGAACAGCACCTGGCCGTGTGGGGGTATCTCGCCCTTGTCGTTGATGGCGCCGTCCGCCTTCGTCGGCACGAAGGTAGGTATAGTGACAAATGTTACTTTACCGCTGGTAATCGCACTGAGCCGTTGCGCGATTTTGATCATCGCACCGTTCTCGGTGAGGCCGTTGTCGACCTTGAGCGAGCCGCCGACGGCGCCGATCAGCTGAGTGATCCGTACCGGGTTGGTGAGGACGCCCGCGCTGGTCGCCTTCTCCAGCAGCTTCGACAGGAACTGCTGCTGGCGGGCGACCCGGTAGGTCTCGTCCGGCAGCGCGTGCCGGGTGCGGACGAAGGCCAGCGCCTGGTCGCCGTTGAGATGGTTGACGCCGAGCTTCCCCCGCCACTGCGAGTAGTTGTCGCGCAGGTTGGACGTGCCGCCGCCGGGCAGCGGGGCCACGCACACGTCCACCCCGCCGACCGCGTCGGTCATGGTCTTGAAGCCGGCGAGGTCGATCGAGATGAAGTGGTCGATCTTCAGGCTGGTCAGGTTCTCCAGCGTACGGGTGAGCCCTTCCACCCCGCCGTAGGACAGGATGTTGGTCAGCTTGTCCTTGCCGTCCCGGGGCGTCTTCGACAGGCCGGGAGCGACCGTCACGAGGGTGTCCCGGGGGAAGGAGACCAGGGTGACGGAGTTGTCCCCCCCGAAGTGGGCCACGATCGTGGTGTCGGAGCGGACCCCGTCGACCTGGCCGTACTCACCGTTGGTGCCCGCCCGGCTGTCGTCCCCGAGCAGGAGGATGTTCATCTCCCCGGGCCGTTCGGCCGGCCGGCTGCCGCCGGGCGACCAGGCGACTCCGGTGACCGAACTGTTGAAGTAGCGGTATGCCGCCCATCCGATGGAGCTGACCGCCAGGACCAGCACCGACAGGGCGGTGGCCGCCCCGACCGACAGCACGCGCAGCGGTGAGCGCCCGTGGCGGCGCGTGCTCCGGGGGAGCCGTGGGTTGAGCTCGGCGGGCAATGCCGGCCGGCGCGCAGGTCTGCGACTCACCGGCGTGTTCAGTCCTCCTCGGCCGGGGCGACTTCTGTGGCGGTGTCGGTCTCCACGAGGCAGCGTGGCCCTGTCTGATTAGGACGCTTTGGGCAGCTCTGACGTTGCCATGAAGCGAACGACAGCTCACCACCGGGTACTGGGAAGAACCATAAGTAACATCATCGTCACTTAAGTCGTGGCTCGCCGGATCGGGTGCCCGAAGCGGGCGGGCCTGCCGTCGGCCCGCCCACACTGTGCCGGCACCTTACGCGGCGGATGGCAGACGGCATTGGCTGCACTGGTGATCCGGGAGCCGACTGCTCCCGGTTCGCAGCGATTCTAGCCAGCCGGCAGCCGACGCTCCGGCCTGCCCGAACGAGAGAAACGAGACACCACGCACCCGTCCCGGGACGGCTGGCGGCTGCTCCGGCCTGCCCCTGCCGGCTGCGCGGCCACGCCTGGCCCTGGACGACCGGCGCCTGATCCCGGGCCGGGACCTGACCGGGCCCGGGATCAGGCCTGATGGTGCCCGGGCCCGCCGGGCCCGGATCCAGCTGGGCTCAGGCCCGCCGGGCCCCGCTGGAGCGCCGGCCAGGTAACCATACGTATCCCCGCGAACGGTGGCACACCTCGATGGACGCCGGCCGCCGGAGAAGATCAGCGCGAGTTTGTCGTTGTGTACGCTTGTGCGGCCAAAAAAGCGTACACAACGACAAACTCGCCTGGATCATGGCCGGTACGGGTGGGTGGTCGTGGATAGGATCCGCGCCACTTGACCGGCGCGCTAAAACGTACAGCCGGCGGTGAGTTCGGCCGCGGTGACGGGCGCTGGTGGTGGCGTCGGGCTCGGCTGGGCGTGTGTCGAGCCGGGCTGGCCTGTTGCCGTGCCCGTGCCGTCCGCGTCCGGTGGGCCGGTGCCGGTGCCGGTGCCGGTGCCTCGGCGAGCGGTGCCGGCGGCGCTCCCGGTGCTGGCACCGCTGCCCGGGCTGGCGGTGCCGGCGGCGACCCCGGAGCTGGCGGTGCCAGTGGTGCTCCCGGAGCCGGCGGCGACTCCGGAGCCGGCGATGCCGGCGGCGATCCCGAAGCCGGCGGCATCCTCCGGGCCGGTGGCGCGGGTGGGATCCTCAGAGTCCGCCGCCGGGGTGCCGGCCGGCGCCGGGACGGCGGTCAGCGCCTTCGTGTTCACCCCTTTGAAGCCTGTCCCGAGCACCAGCGTGACCCGCTCCGACAGGGACGGATCCTCACGCAGCTGTGCCCCGGGGATCGCGGCGGCCACGGTACGCGCCGCGGCGAGGCCGCCCGGGCCGTAACGCACCAGCGAGGTGGCCGTGTGCCGGTTGGCCGCGCTGCTGACGTGGGCGACCTGGAAGCCGGCCGCGGCCAGCTCCCGGGCCGCGTTGGTCGCGAGGCCACCCATGGGGGTGCCGTTGAGGACGTCCAATGTGATCGACGACGGCCGCAGCAGCGTCCTGCCAGCGGGGCCGGCCGGCGTGGGTGTCGCCCCGGTGGCTTTCGGTGCCGGTGCCCCGTGGCGCCCGGACGGCCGTGCCGCGGAGCTCCCGCGGCCGCGCAGCGGCGCCAGGAACGCCTCGAGCCCGTCGGGGTCGTAGACCTGGACGGAGCCGAAGGGCGCGATCTCGCCGGCCGCGTTCGCGCCTTCGGCCCTCGTCGGCGGGCGGACCGGGATGGTCTCGAAGCTGATCGCGTTCGCGGACATGCCCCGCAGCCGGGCCGCCA
>NZ_CEVIVC010000166.1:0-2038 GCF_982290645.1 Protofrankia sp. CiP1_Cm_nod4 | reverse complement strand
TGGCGGCCCCGAGCAGGCTCTCCAGCCTGGCCGGGCTGGTGAGCACCCCGCTGCTGGTGGCCTTCTGGAACACCGCGCTGACGAACTGCTGCTGGCGCCGGATCCGGTCGAAGTCCCCGTCCGGCAGGCCGTAGCGCTGCCGGACGAAGGCCAGCGCCTGCTCGCCGTCGAGCTGGTTCTCACCCACGACACCGCGCCACTGTGAGTAGTCGTCATGCAGGTTGGACGTGCTGCCGTCCGGCAGCGGCCGGACGCATACCGTCACTCCGCCGATGGCGTCCGTCATGGCTTTGAAGCCGGCGAGGTCGATCGACACAAAATGATCGATTTTGATGTCGGTGAGGTTCTCGATCGTTTTGATCAGCAGGGACGGGCCGCCGGTCGTGATCGCGGAGTTGAGCTTGTTCCGGCCGTGGCCGGGAATGCGTACCAGGGTGTCCCGGGGGAACGACACCAGCGTGGTCGTCCCGTTCGAGTCCAGATGGGCGAGCATGGTGGTGTCCGAACGTTCCCCGGCGACGACTTCCTGGCGCTGGTACATGTTGCCGGTGCCCGCCCGACTGTCCGATCCGACCAGCAGGAAGTTCGCGCTCCCGGGTGGGGCTGCGGCCGGTCGTTCACGGTCGTCGCCGAGCGCCAGGGTGACCCTGGTGATCTGGGAGTCGAAGTAGCGGTAGGCGACGTAGCCGCCGATGCTCGTCACGACGATCGACATCGACAGCACGGCTGCGAGGGCGAGCAGCAGCTTGTCGATCAGGGAGCGTTGCCGTGGGCCTTCCTCCCCGGCGCGCAGGAACCATCGCCACCTCGCACTCGGGCGGGCCCTGAGGACGCGGCGCGGGCCCGGCGGGCCCGGCTGCGTCGTGGTGCTGGCGGACTGGTCCACGGGGACCCCGGTCGTAGCGGTCACCGTGCCGTACCTCCCACCCCCGCCGTGGCCTGGCACCGGCGCACGGACGTACATGCCGCCCGATGTATCCCGCGTCCCCGGATATGGTCCTGTTTACCACTATGCCCCGGGAGATGACGCCATTGGCAGGCCGGCTCTGCCGCCGGGGCTGTCCGTGCCGCCGGGGCTGTCCGTGCCGCCGGGGCCGGCAGAGCTGTCGGGGCCGTCGCTGGCGCGCTCGTGCCGTCTTCGGCCGGCACACCGACGGGTCCCGCCGGTGTGCGCGGGCCGGCTGCTGGATTCATTGCGGCGTTACCCCCGTACCGCTGATGTCACGACTGTCGTCATGGCCGCGGAGGACAACTGTGGTCCTGGTTGCTGAAGGTACCCGCGGCAGGCGCGACACACCCGTCGTGGGATGCCCTGATGACGGCGGGCCCGCTGTTCCGGCGGCGGCCGGCCGGGTGGCGCGGGCCACCGCGGCGGCTGGCCGAAACCGGCGCATGTCCGTCCGGAACCCGTCCGGAACCCGTTCGGAGGCTGTCCGGAACCCGTTCGGAGGCTGTCCGGAACCCGTTCGGAGGCTGTCCGGAACCCGTCCGGAGGCTGTCCGGAACCTGTCGGAACAATGTTGTTCGGCGGGTATTGGGCGCCCCTGGTCATGGGCTTGTACAGCCGCCGCCCGGCCGCGCGATAAGGTTCGGATCATGAAGGCTCTTGTGCTTGCCGGTGGTTCCGGAACACGACTGCGCCCGATCACCCACACCTCGGCCAAACAACTTGTGCCGGTGGCGAACAAGCCGGTGCTTTTCTACGGGTTGGAGGCAATAGCCGCCGCGGGTATCACGAATGTCGGGATCATTGTCGGGGAGACCGCCGCGGAGATCGAGACCGCCGTCGGCGACGGTTCCGAGCTGGGGATCGAGGTCACCTACATCCGGCAGGAGGCGCCGCTGGGGCTTGCCCATGCCGTGCTCGTCGCGCGTGACTTCCTCGGCGACGAGCCGTTCGTGATGTACCTCGGCGACAACCTGATCATCGGTGGGATCTCGGGGCTGGTGGAGGAGTTCCGCCGCAGCGGGCCGGACGCGCTCATCCTGCTGACGAAGGTCTCCAACCCGTCCGCGTTCGGCGTGGCCGAGCTGGGGC
>NZ_CEVIVC010000165.1:6234-11052 GCF_982290645.1 Protofrankia sp. CiP1_Cm_nod4 | reverse complement strand
CGCTGCGCGACATGCGCCGCTAGACGCCCTCCCTGAGGGGCGTTCAGCGGCACGCGGCGCAGCAGGCCGGGGCAGCGCCTCAGCACCCGACAGCCGCAACGCCGTCGCCGCGCCGGGCAGGACCTTCAGTCCGGGTCCGGGTCCGGGCCCGGCCCCGGCCCGCGGCCGGTAGCCATCCTCCGCCGATCCGGACACAGCCGGGAACTTTATGACATACCCAACCAGGTCGTGTGGGTCGGACTTGAAGATGATCACGTGCCCGTCGGGATACTGGCATACCCAGGCGACCCTGGCCGCCTACTGCCGCGTGCGCTCCTACCTGGTCTCCGCCCGCGACCACGGCCTGCGTGCCCTCGACGCCATCCGCACCGCCCTGACCGGCAAACCCTGGCTACCAGTCCCAGCCGCCGCCTGAAACAACATCAACACAGGTCACACCCGTGAATGGACACCACCAGTCCCTCTTTTGCTGCTTGCTGTGTTGAACCTGGCGACCGGTTGTGCATGCGGTCACCGCCAGCTACGCTGGCGCCAGCGTCTCCACGGATATTGTGGATGACGGATGGTTGCCCGGTCGCGCACAAAATGCCCGATGCCGGAAAGTACCCGAAATCGCCAGAGTGGGAGTACGGGAAATGGACGTCTCGATCGGGTTGCCCTCCACCATTCCCGGCGTCGAAGGCAGCCAGATCCTCGAGTGGGCCAAACGGGCGGACCGCTCCGTATTCTTGTCACTCGGCGTCATCGACCGTCTCGTCTACCCCAATGACGAGCCTCTGATCACGCTTGCGGCCGCAGCGGCGGTGACTGAGCGGATCAAGCTCCTGACCGCCATCGCGATTCTTCCGTACCGGGTCAATGCGGCGTTGTTCGCCAAGCAGGCCGCAAGTATCCAGCATCTTTCCGGCAACCGGTTGGTGCTGGGCCTCGGCCTGGGCGGTCGGGAGGACGACTACCAGGCCGGCGGCGTTCCTTTTAATGGCCGGGGGCGACGATTCGAAAAGATGCTGGTGGACACGCTTGAAATCTGGTCCGGTGAGCCGCGCGGCGACGCGGGGGCGATCGGGCCCACTCCACCGGCTCGTCCCGGGTTGCTGATCGGAGGCCAGTCACCGAGGTCCTTCCAGCGGGCCGCCGAGCACGCGGACGGATGGATCGCGGGTGGGGCGCCGCCGGAGGCGTTCGGGCCGGCCGCTGCGCAGGCGAAGGCTGCGTGGGAAGCCCGCGGCCGCAAGGATCGGCCACGGCTGGCGGCACTCGGTTACTTCTCCCTGGGGCCGCAGGCACGCGTACATGCTGAGAGCTACCTCCGGCACTACTACGCGTTCGCCGGAGCGTACGCCGAACAGGTGGTGGCGGGTGCGCTGACCGACGGCAGGGCGGTCCGCGACGCTGTCGCCGCCTTCGCCGAGGCGGGGTGCGACGAGTTGGTGCTGTTCCCGTGCAACCCGGAACCCGGCCAGGTCGACCTTCTGGCCGACGCGGTCAGGTAGGCCCAACGGAAGGAAGGTCATTCGGCCGCCCAGATCCGGTCCGACACGGGGCCGAGGGATTCACGCACCTTTGGTCACCTAACAAAGCCCTACTAGTTGTGGATCAGTCATCATGCCGAGGCCCTGGGGAAGGCACGGCGCGGAAATGAGCGCGACCGAGCAGCGCTACGCCCCGCTCACGCGGGCGTTCACCCTGGCAACTGCGTCCAGCATGGCAGTGGCGAACAGGTCGGGATGGACCACCGGAAAATCATGATCGGCTGCTACCGGGATGACATGTGCCCCGAGCTGGTCGGCCAGTTGCCGTTGCAAGGCGGGGCGGCACAGCGTGTCGTTGTCGGTCAGCAGCACGACTGACGGCACGTTTCGGAGCGGTTGAACACGTCCGCGCAGATCGTGGCGTTGCACGGCACGGCCCATGGCCAGGACGGCGGCCAGTGGGGTACGGGTTAGTTCGGCGTGCAGCCACGGCCATCGGTTGACCACATCAGTCCCGCTGCGCCGATTGGCTCCGAAGTAGCGCGCGGGCAGCGAGTTTCCCCGGTTGAGGCGAGCCAGCGGGGCTGCCGTCGCAAGAGTGGTCCACAACAGGCGGTCGCGGCGGTTCTGCCGGTAGTTCAGCGCGCAAGCTGCCAGGACCAGGCCCGCGACCCGCTGCGGATGAGCCAACGCCATATGCGTTCCCACCAAGCCGCCGAGGGAGAATCCGCACACGATCACACGGTCGATATTCAGGACGTCGAGCACCGCTATGACGTCTTCGGCGCAGTCGGCGATGGAGAACTCCCCGGCGATCGGCAGTCCGCGTCCGTGGCCACGCTGGTCCAGGCCGACAATCGGATGCCGCTGGGACAGCGGTGGCATCAACCCGAAGAAATTGACGTCCAGCGACCAGGTCCACCCGTGCAGCAGCAACACCGGCAGTACACCGTCCCGGTCGGCCCGGGTCTGCCGCACGAAAACCTCCCCGCGGCCGGGGACCTGCAACATACGACCGGGCGGCAGCTCGGGACGCCATCCCTGTATGTGTGAGCGCGATGCGCGGGCCGGTCGGAGGAAGCCTGCCGTGCGCCGCGCCACGCGGACACGGGCTGTCTGCATACTCGAAATTTACATGCAATCAGCTTGCGATCAGCGGCAGGGTGTCTCGCCCTGCCGGCTGGTTCACAGCGCCGACAATCGACAGGCTACATTCCCACAATCGGAGGTCGGACTCTCCCGCATGTCACGCTTGGAGCAGCCCGAAGCCTGCCACCTGAACACAGGCAGTAGCGAGCCCCGGCATCATGCAGGTGTCAGGACCTTTGTAGAACATCGGCGGTGCACGACGCCGCGCGGCGGGTGCGTCGGCGCCTCTGGTGGTGCGGACGAGCCCAGCACAACCCGCTGTGCGGGCCGCCGTATCTGATCAGGCGGGCGCAGGTCATCGCCTGCACCACCGCCGGCCGGCGCGGCGAGGCCGAGATCCGCCCCGAGCACCTGCTCTATGGTGTGCTGCGCGTCGCGCGCGACCGGCTCGGCTCCGGGCTGGGCCGCCGGGGGCGCCGCGATGCCGCGCGCCTGGGCCTGCGTGTCGGCATGGCCCATCCAGTTCGGCTGCTGCTGACCGGGCAGGGAATCGACGTGGACCGGCTCAGCGAGGATCTGCTCGGCGACCTGATCGGATGAAAGGAAGGGCTCTCATGACGACAGCCACGACCGCTACCGAGTCAGACGCCGCCGAGCCGCTCACCTGTTGGTGCTGCGGTGGTACCTACCAGGAGTCTGACCTGGTCCGGCTCGGGAGCCATCCCGAGGTCGGGGTCTGCCTGTCATGCGCGCATTTCCTGCATCAGCAGGCCCGGGGCCGTGAGGACGAGCTGCGCCCCTCACCCGCCTCCCGGCTGCGTGACGGGCTGCGGGCCGCCCGGCGTCTGGTCATGCGGCGGCGGTGGCATCAGCATCCGGTCATCGGCCGGCCGTTGCGCTGGTTGGGCCGGCGCCTGCCGTAGATCGCCTCGTTGCGGTGCCGGTCAAGGTCTATGCGGTACTGCCGCATCGCCACGACCGTCACCGCACCGGCGACGGTGATGCGGGTTGGCAACCCGACGAAGGTCAGGGTCCGTCGCGGTCGAGCACGGCCGGCGGATCAAGCACGTGGCGGAGCTGGGCCAGCGACGGTGACCCGGCCAGGTTGCCAGCCGCGTCGCGACGTTCGGGCAGCCCGGGACGGGCAGAATCGTCAACCTCATCAGCGATGTCCTTCCCCGCTCCCTCGATGCCGTCGGCGTGCAGCAAGTCCAGCCAAGTACCGCAACGCCTGGCTCTTCACCGCTGCCCGCTCGGCCACCTCATGTGTGCGCATGCCGCCCCAGCATCAACTCTGTACCGGCATACACGGCAAGCGCGCACGGAGCGATCCGATCGGGCCCGTCGGGACCCGCCGCGGCGCCGGTCGTAGCCATCAGCCGTGGCCATGTACGACCGCCGCGCCAGCCGGGCAACGCCAGCGTGGCGTTAGAAATGGCCGGGTCCCTGTTTGCATTCCGTCAAAGATTTCCACAGCGGGCCGTCCGCAGGGTTTACTCACTCACGGGCGCGGAGCGGATCGCCGGGCTGGTCGGATCCGGCAGACCGGCCAGCCTGCGCTCCCCGACACCAGGGGTAAACATTCACGTCCTTGATGCTCTCCTTGATGTCCTCGACCGTGCCGGCGACGGCGGCCGCACCGCGGGCGATCATCCCGTGCACGAACCCGGGCGACGGGGCCGCGCCGGTCACGGCCTCGACGAGCTGCCCCGCGCGCTCGACCGGCAGGTGCTGGAAAACGAGCAGATAGACGACAAGCGCCCGCAGGTTCGGCCCGTAGGACACCGGCGCCCGGGGCACCCCGGCCGGCTGGGTCGGCGCGTGCTCCCGCCCGCAGCCGCAGCGGACCGCGACCAGGTCGTACTGCGTCGTCGTGGCGGTCACCAGCGGCACATCCACGACCTGGTGGGACCGCACGACCCGCACGCCGGCGGCGCCGGCGAGGTCAGCCCCGCAGCCGCACCAGCCGGCCGGCCGGCCGGCACGCCACCCTCACCGCGTCGTCGTTCCACGCCAGCGAGATACCGTCCGCGCCGGGCTGTTTACCCCGCTTGCGCCCCGACTTCCCCGCCGCCCGGGTCCGGGGTGTGGGACCGGGCCGGCCCGGGATCGCGCCGTCGGTCGACGGCGGCAGCGACGAGTTACCGGCAGTTACGCGACGACTTCCGCTCCAGTTCCGCTCTCCCCTGGCCGCCGGGCCCGAAACACATCCGGCCGCGGGACGGCACAGGGCGAAGACGGCACAGGGCGAGGACGG
>NZ_CEVIVC010000165.1:5350-6209 GCF_982290645.1 Protofrankia sp. CiP1_Cm_nod4 | reverse complement strand
GGGACGGACCCGCCGATGGCTCGGCCGATCGCCGCCAGATCCCGACCCGCGCCGAGCGGCCGGCGCGGGTCGGGGTTTGGCGGTGGGCAGGCGGGCATGCCCATCGAACCCGACCTGCCCTTCGAGGAGGGGCGGCACGCCAAGGAGGACCTCATGACGATGAGCGAAGCCGACGTCGAGCGGGCCCGTGCGGCCCAGCTGCCTGATGATGACGTGGTGGGCGTCCTGCTCAACCAGCACGCCCGTATCCGCGACCTGTTCGCCGAGGTGCGCAGCACGGCGGGCGGGCACAAGAAGCAGGCGTTCGACGAGCTGCGGGCGCTGCTCGCGGTGCACGAGACAGCGGAGGAGCTGGTTCTGCGGCCGGTGACCAGGGATGTCGACCGGGCGGTCGCCGAGGCCCGCGACCGGGAGGAGGGCGAGTCCACGCAGGTGCTCAAGGCGCTGGAGAAGATGGACGTGCACAGCGGCGAGTTCGACCGGAAGCTGGCCGAGTTCGAGCGGGCCGTCTCCCGCCACGCCGAGCACGAGGAGAGCGAGGAGTTCCCGCGCGTCCACGCGGCCCGTAGCGAGGAGCAGCTGGAAGGCATGGGCCGCCGGCTGCGCACCGCGGAGAAGATCGCTCCCACGCACCCGCACCCGTCCACCACGGGGTCACCCGTCGCGCAGTGGACCGTCGGCCCGATCGCGTCGATCGTCGACCGCGTCCGCGACGCCGTACGGTGACCTTTTGTTGACGCCACTGCCGGGGCGGTGGCCCGGAGCCCCGCTGATGCCCCGGCCGGCCAGGCTGTCCTCGATCCGGCCGGTGAGCGGATCGCCGAGGTGCTCGAGGCGCTCGTGGCCCGCTACCCGGCGG
>NZ_CEVIVC010000165.1:2852-4777 GCF_982290645.1 Protofrankia sp. CiP1_Cm_nod4 | reverse complement strand
ACAGGTTCGCTACTCTCGGCGAGCTCCAGCGGGCGAAGCAGCTCACCCCCCGGCCCGACCCGGGCCTGCGGTGATGAGCCGGCATGAGCCTGTCACCGGCATGAGCCTGTCAGCGGATCCGTGGCGGCTACCCGGGCTGCGGATCACTGGCCGGTGGAGGTGTCAGCGAGGCCGGCGCGGTCGAAACGTGCGACAAGGCTGGGCTTGCGGGCATGCCGCTGGCGCAGGAGGGCGAACCGCTGTGTGAACTCCGTGCTGTGGCCGGCGCGTGCGGCAACAGCACGGAGGTCCTCGAGGATCTCGACGGCCGCGTCGTAGTCGCTCGGCCGGCGGCCGTCGATCAGCGCGTCGACACGCGCCCAGGCCGTTTCCTGGTCACCGGCCAGCGCGTCCAGCCGCTTCTCCCGGGCCAGCGCGCGTTCCCGCGCGCGGCGGGCCTCCCCCTCGGCGCGGGCGGCCTGCTCCTGGCGCCGGCGTTCCTGCCGGATCTCCGCGGCGGTGTCCAGCAGTTGCGCGACCGTGCGGCGGGGACGGCCGTTCCCGCCGCTGTCGGGCGTACCGCGGAAACGTCGCAGCAGCTCCAGCTGGACCCGGGCGCCGTCCCCGTGCGCGACCTGGAGCAGGAAGCTCTCCTTGTCACCGGCGGGGAGATCCCGGATCCATCCGGCGAGTGCGCGGGGGTCGTCCCTGGCCGCTGCCAGGGGCGGGCTTGCCTGGGCCGCGCTGGTGAGCAGGTCGGCGTCGAGGCGGAGGAAATCCGCCAGGGCCCGCTGCGGCGCGGTGAGGGAACCCAGCCCGGCGGGCACCGGTGGCTCGAGGGTGTCCTCCTCGTCGTCGCCGAAGACGTCCTCGTCACGTTCCCACGTCCCGTAGCCGGCCAGCCAGGCCAGGTAGAGAGCCCGCGGGTCCCCGGCGGCGAGCTCGGCGCGGGCACCGACGATGGCCGACAGGGAGTCCTCGGCGCCCTCCACCCAGTCCCCGCTGTCGTCCTCGCTGGTCAGATCGAGGATGAGATGGTCCCCGGCGGTCCAGGCCGTCAGGTGAGGCTCGACGGTGTACCGCTGGACGGTCTTGAGGTCGAGGAGGGTGCGGGGCAGCCGGATCATGATCCGATGGGTGCCCCAGTTGGCGAGGTAGAGGTGGGCATCGTAGTAGCGCTCCATCATGATGCGTGGATCGCCGTGAAAATCGCCCCAGTGGTACTCGTTGGTGAAGCTGGTGGCGGTGATCCGGGCCCGGGTGGACAGAGTGCGGACCTCGGCCTGCTGCTGTGCGGTCAACGGCCGGTCGACGGCCAGGAACTCGTAGTACTGGTATGTGCTCATCGTCGCGTCACCGTCAGGATGCCCAGTGCCGGTAGGCCTCGACCCATTCGGCCCCGCCCGGGGGTGGGGTGGGCAGCGGCAGGTCCAGGATACCGATCACCTGGCGGTGCTTCCCCCGGGTGCAGACCGCGACGATGCCGCTGTCGGACCGCAGGTCGATCTTCGTGACGGTCACGTCCACGCCCAGGACGGTGGTCTGGAAGGGAACGGCGAGGTTGTCCTCGATCACAGCGTGGAAGGCCGTGAGCTGTTCGTCCTCGCCGTAGGCGTCGACGACGGCCTGCTCGACCAGCGCATCCAGCTCCACCTCGTCCAGCTCCACCTCGGTCACCTCCACCGCCTTGGGTCACCTTCGCCGTAGCCGGCAGCCTACCGAGACAGCCGAATGGAGCCCCGACAGGGCAGGGGAACCCCAGCCGCCACTGGCCCGCGATCCTTGTGGCCGGTCCCTGTAATAGATATTCCGATGGCCTTCGAAGAGCGGCTCAGAACACCGGCAACCACCGGCCACGCTGGCCGCGCGGCACCGGTTGGTTATCTGTTGGTGTCGATGCTCGATACCAGGCAGTTCTTGCTGTCGCTGATGTAGAGGATGCCCGC
>NZ_CEVIVC010000165.1:0-2494 GCF_982290645.1 Protofrankia sp. CiP1_Cm_nod4 | reverse complement strand
ACCACCACTCCGGTCGGTTGCGCGAGCTGGGCACGGGTGGCGGGGCCGCCGTAGCCGGAGAACCCGGAAGTGCCGGTACCTGCCACGGTGGTGATCGTCCCGTTGGGGCCGACTCGGCGCACCCTGTGGTTGTACTGGTCGGAGATGTAGAGGGTGCCGCTGGTGTCGACCGCAACCCATACCGGGCGGTTGAGCTGGGCTCGGGTGGCGGGCCCGCCATCGCCGGAGAACCCGCCGCCGCCGTCGGTCTCGGTGGCGCCATTACCCGCCACGGTAGTGATCGTCCGGTCGGGGGCGATGCGGCGTATCCGGTGGTTGCCCCACTCGGCGATGTACAGGGTGTCGCCGACGATCGCCAGCCCGATCGGTTCATTGAGCTGGGCCTCGAAGGCAGGCCCGCGGTCACCCGAGAAGCCGCGACCCTTGTTACCCGCGATGGTGGTGATCGTTCCGTCGGGGGTGACCTTGCGGATCCGGTGGTTCCGTGTATCGGCGATGTAGAACGTGCCATCTTTGGCGACCGCGACGTCGCCCGGAGAGAAGAGCTGGGCTTGGGTGGCGGGTCCGCGGTCACCGGAGAACCCGCCGTCGCCGTTGTCTTTGGTGACACCGTTACCCGCGACGGTGGTGATCGTTCTGTCGGGGGTGATCTTGCGGATCCGGTGGTTGTTCCGGTCTGCGACGTAGAGGGTGCCGTTGTCGGTGACCGCCAGCCCGGTGGGCTCATTGAACTGGGCATCAATGGCCGGTCCGCCGTCGCCCGAGAAGCCGGGGGTGCCGTTACCCGCCACGATGGTGATCGTCCCGTCGGGGTCGATCCTGCGGATCCGCTGGTTGCCGCGGTCCGCGAGGTAGAGGGTGCCGTCGCTGGCGACCGCCACGTCCTGCGGGTCCTGGAGCTGGGCTTCAATGGCCGGCCCACGGTCACCGGAGAATCCCTGCGCGCCCGTTCCCGCGACCACGGCGATCGTCGGGCTGGAACCGCCCGTCAGATGGACAACGGCGAACACCAACAGGGCGGGCACCAGCGTCAGGACTCCGGCACCGGTCAACAGGCGTCGGCGGTTTAGCGGAGAGCGCGACGGCGCAGTTCCCTCCACGGGCGGGTCCTCGTCGATGTGTGCCGATGGTGGTTCGACGGGGGATGCCGTGCTGAGCCCGCCCGGAAAGGGGCTGGAGGGCGGGCTGCCTTCCGCGGGTGAGGGGCCGGCCACGCCGGCAGCCTGCGCGGCGGCGGCGAGCACGCTGTTCGCCGGGCGAGCATGGTAGGCCTCGCGCAGGACGTTCGCCCACCCGTCGATGACCGCGCCGCCGACGAACAGGCGGTGAGTCTCCCACCAGAACTGCTCCGCGTTGGCGATGTTCCACCCGGGCTGGCGCCTGGGCGGAAGCCCTGCCTGGTCGACCAGCCTGCGTGCCTCCGGGGGATCGGGGAACTCGTCGGCCAACGTGCTGATCACCAGCCGGTCCAGTGATAGGGCGGCCGGCGGGCGGGCACTCGACCCGCCGGGCCCGCCGGTGGACGAGCCGCCGGCGGGCGTCTCCCCGTCGTCGGGGCCGGGGCTGGCGGGCCGGTACTGGCTGATCACGTCGGCCAGCTGGGGTTGCCGGGATTCACCGCGGTGGCCTCGGCCAGTAGCCGCGGCAGCCAGCCCTCGGCCTTCGCCCCTTCGAATATCTTGAACACGGCGTCCGGTAACGTGACGGACTCGGTGGCGTAGTGCGCCAGGGGCCTGTCGAGTCTGTCGAGCAGCCTCTCGAGCCGCCCCCGGTCCGGATATGCGGCCAGGAGGGCGTCTTGCGCCGCCCGCCGCTGCGCGCCGTTCATCCCCGCGACCTTCGCCTCATCAAGCCCGGCCACAGACCACCCTCCCAGCGCCGACGCCACGAGCCGCGGACGTCTGCCGTCCGCCAGTCCGGCCAGGGGAGAAGGCGAACAGCCACGACAGCCCCCGATTTCGCCGTGTGCCGTGACTCTAACGAACCGGCTGATACGCCACGATGCCACGTGGCGGAGGCGTGGCAGTCACCATGCCACCCCGGCTGATGGCTGACCACGGAAGGGGGCCAGGTGCGCCGCGCGGACTCGTTCACCGTGCGATGATCGTCAGGGGGGAGTCCTACAAGCCGGCGACCCAGTACGCCCGGGCCGTGCCTGACAGAGCCGAGCCTGTAGCCTTCGCCGGCTCCTTGATCGGGCGCCGGCTCCTCTGCGCCTCCCCCGTTCGGCTGGTATAAGCCGCCGTACTCGAGACGAAGAACCACACCATGTTCCTGGTGTTCTGCTGCCGTCCGCGCGGCCTCCCCTACCTGTCAGCATGAGATGGGGCAGGGGATGCCTGTCATCTTGTGATCAGGGCGGGTTGGGAGCTGGAAACGGGGTGGTCACCTGTCGCCATGCCCGTTCCCTGCCCGGCTGGTTCCGGTGGGGACGACTCTCTCGTAGAGAACGCCGTGTTGGGCTCGCATGGTGGATTCGACGGACGAGGCTATG
>NZ_CEVIVC010000164.1:0-10148 GCF_982290645.1 Protofrankia sp. CiP1_Cm_nod4 | reverse complement strand
CCGCGCCCGCCGCGCCCGCCGCGCCCGCCGCGCCCGCCGGGATCGGCTCCCCAGGCTGGTTCTCGGGCCTGCCGGGCCGGCGAAGTCGATCCGGTGGGAATCCCGGAGCGTGCCGAAGGCTGGTTGCGCCGTTTGTGTCCCGCTGTCGAGCATGCTGGTCGGATGGTGACTGTGTACGATCCCCCGCCCATCGCTCCCGAGGTCTTCGGAGCCGGTTTCGAGCTCGCCCGCGTCTACGCGGACCTCCTTGCCACCGCTGGTGTCGAACGCGGCCTGATCGGCCCTCGAGAGGCCGACCGGCTCTGGGAGCGTCACCTGCTCAACAGCGCGGTCGTGGCGGATGTTGTCGATCACGCGGCGGCCGTCGTGGACGTGGGCAGCGGAGCCGGGCTGCCCGGGATACCGCTTGCCCTCGCTCGTCCCGATCTGCGGGTGACCCTGCTCGAGCCGATGCAGCGCCGCTGTCTGTTCCTCCAGGAGGCGGTGGGCCGGCTCGGTCTTGAGGGGCGGGTCATCGTGCTTCGCGGACGCGCGCCCGACGCTGCCGCTACCGTGGATACCCGCGCGTTCGATGTCTGCGTTGCACGGGCCCTCGCGCCCCTGGAACGGTTGGGCGCGATGCTCCTACCAATGGTGAAACCGGGCGGTGTCATGCTTGCACTGCGCGGGGCAAGCGTTGTCGAGGAGCTGTCGGTCGCGCGAGGTGAGCTGGAGACCCAGGGCTGGCGTGATGTGGCTGTCGTGAAGTGCGGGGTTGGACGGGTGACCGAGCCGGCCACCGTACTGCGCGCCGTCCATGCGGCGCCACAGCCTGGGCGCCGACAGGGAAGTGGGAAAACGCGTGAAACGCGGCGAGGACGGGAGGCGCAACGTGCAGGTGGGCGCGCACGTTCCACGTGAAACAGCGCCAGGAGGAAGTAGCAGATCCATGCGCGTGGCGCGGAACGGTGTTCGTCCCGCCGACACGTCGCTGGATACGAACGATCCATCCACCCCTATCGGAGCGGCGGCAGCAGCGGCAGTGGAAGCCTTGACAATGGAACGACGACGGCCGTTTCCCCGGCCGACGCGACAGCGCATCATCACTGTGGCGAACCAGAAGGGCGGGGTGGGGAAAACCACCACCACGGTCAATCTCGCCACGGCCCTGGCCATGCACGGATGCCGGGTCCTCTGCATCGACCTGGACCCGCAGGGCAACGCATCGACGGCTCTCGGGGTCGACCACCGTTCCGGTGTCCCGTCCATCTACGAGGTGCTGCTCGGGGACCGGCCGCTTGAGGAGGTCGTCGTCAGGTCGTCCGAGGCCGAGGGGCTGTACTGCGCCCCGGCCACGATCGACCTCGCCGGCGCGGAGATCGAGCTGGTGTCGGTGGTGGCGCGGGAGACCCGGCTGCGCCGGGCGATCGCCGGGCTGCGGCAGGAGGTCGACTACATCCTGGTGGACTGCCCGCCGAGCCTCGGGCTGCTCACCGTCAACGCCCTGGTGGCCGCCAAGGAACTCCTGATACCCATCCAGTGCGAGTACTACGCGCTTGAGGGGCTGGGACAGCTCCTGCGTAACGTCGAACTCGTGCAGGCACACCTCAACCCCGAGCTTCGGCTGTCTACCATCATCCTGACCATGTACGACTCGCGGACGCGGCTGGCGGACCAGGTCGTGCACGAGGTCAAGGAGCACTTCGGCAGCCGCGTCCTGGGCACGACCATCCCGCGTAACGTGCGGATCGCCGAGGCGCCGAGCTACGGCCGCTCGGTGCTGACCTACGACCCCGCCTCCCGCGGGTCGCTGTCCTATCTGGCCGCCGCGCGTGAAATCGCCGAGCGGGGCTTCGAGCCGAACGGAGTGGGAGTGTGACCGCGCGCCGGGGTGGGCTGGGACGCGGCCTGGGAGCACTGATCCCGACCGGGACGGAGGGCGTCGGCGGGATCAGCACGAGTATTGACGACGGTTTCGGGCTGCCGGTCGGACCGGCGCCCGTCCACGGCGCCACCTTCCGGGAGGTCCCGGTCGACTCGGTGACGCCGAACCCCCGCCAGCCGCGGACGCACTTCGACGAGGACGCCCTGGAGGAGCTGGCCGCGAGCCTGCGGGAGGTCGGCCTGCTCCAGCCCATCGTCGTCCGCGAGATCATGCCCGGACGCTACGAGCTGGTCATGGGCGAACGGCGCTGGCGGGCGTCCAGGCTTGCGGGCTTCAGCCAGATCCCCGCCATCGTGCGGGACACCGCCGACGACGCCATGCTGCGCGACGCCCTGCTGGAGAACCTGCACCGCCAGCAGCTCAACCCGCTGGAGGAAGCGGCCGCCTACGAGCAGCTCCTGCGCGACTTCGGCGCCACCCACGAGGAACTCGCCGGGAAGCTCGGGCGCTCCCGCTCCCACGTCACCAACATGATCCGACTGCTGGGGCTGCCGCCGGCCGTGCAGCGACGGGTGGCGGCCGGCGTGCTCTCGGCCGGCCACGCCCGCGCGCTGCTGTCGCTGGAGGATCCCGATGCGCAGGACCGGCTCGCCACCCGCATCGTCGCCGAGGGGCTGTCCGTGCGGGCCGTCGAGGAGATCGTCGCGCTGGGCGAGGAGGGGCCGCGGCGGACGCCGCCCCACCGCCCGCGGGTCACCTCGCCGGCCCTGCACAAGCTCGCATCCCGTCTCTCCGACCAGTTCGACACACGGGTGAAGGTCGACATGGGCCGGAACAAGGGAAAGATCACGGTTGAGTTCGCGAGCATCGAGGACCTGGAGCGGATCGTCGCGGTGATGACGGCGTCGGGAGCCGTCTCCTCGTCTTCCTCGTCCGGGTGAGGGCTCCCGGCCCGGACGAGGAAGACGAGGAGAGGCCGCTGTTTCACGTGGAACCTCGCGCCCACGTGAAACAGCGCAGCCGTCCGCAGGGCCTCCACGGGCCTCGGGGGCTGACCGAACACCGTCGCGGGGATGCCGAAGGGCGAGTTCCCGGACACCTCAGCTGCCTGATGGCCGGCCACGGGGTGGTGCCGTTGGCGGCGTGGCCCGTAAGCGCGAACTCCCGGACGCCTGAAGCGTCCCAGGGGCCGGAGCACCCACAGCCATGAATCGGCTTCCGCGTCCCCCCGAGCCTGGGTATTCGGGAGACCTGGGTACTCGGGAGAGACACGGTGGCCCCACCGCGCCAGTGGCGCGGCTTGCTCCCCTGCGAGCCCGGGTGCTCGAAGGGGAGCCCAGATGGGGAAAAGCCGGGAAAAGCCCGGACGCGCTGGTGAGAGCCGGCCGGCCGGAGAGTCAGCCCCGTGTCGAGCCGATGCCCACCCTGGCCGTCGTGTCCCGCTGGTTCCCGGCCGAGGGCCGGGGAGCCGAGGGCCAGGGGGCAGAGGGCCGGGGAGCCGAGGGCCGGGGAGCGGCGCTGCCTGAGCGCTCCCGGCAACGCCTCCGGAGCTGCCTGGGCACGACGGCTGGGGCGAACGTTGCCTGGCACGGCACCGTCCGGCCTGGCACGGCCGGGTGGATCCGGAACAGGCCGATGAGGATCAGGACGGCCGAGCTAGTCTGACCCTGTGCGAGATGCCAGCGTTGCCGTCGCCGCCAGAAGCCGGGCCGGGTGGGACGTCGAATCATGAGCCGCCGCATCGCCAACATCACTCTCGACAACATCGACGACCTGCCGGTGCGATGTCGCCGATGCGTCTTCTGGGAGCTCGACCCCGTCGCCCGTAGCCGGGCCGAGGAGGCCGGGGACACCGCGCTGGAGAAGGAGGCGTGGGTGTCCTCCGCCCTCCTCGAGTGGGGAAGCTGCGGAAAGATCATCTACGTGGACGGTGTCCCGGCCGGTTTCGCGATGTACGCGCCGGCCGCGTACGTGCCCCGGTCGGTTGCCTTCCCGACCAGCCCGGTCAGCCCGGACGCCGTCCTGCTCATGACCGTGAAGATCATGGAGGACTTCGCCGGGCAGGGCCTGGGGCGCATCCTCGTCCAGACGATCGCCAAGGACGTGTTCCGGCGCGGCTTCCGTGCCATCGAGGCGTTCGGCGACCTCAAGGGCGAAGGCACCCGGTGCGTGGTGCCCGCCGACTACCTGCTCGCCGTCGGCTTCAAGACCGTGCGGCCCCACCATCGGTGGCCACGGCTGCGGCTCGAGGTCAAGAACACCGTGAGCTGGCGGGAGGACGTCGAGGTGGCCCTCGAGCGGCTGCTGGGGTCGATGGCGCCCGAAGGGATGCTGCGTCAGGTCGGAGGCGTCGCCGGGACCGTTCCAGCGGGCTGACCTCCGGCCGTCCGGCGGCCCTGGCTGCTCCCGTTCCTCCGTTTCCCGTGGCTTCCGCTGTCCCTCCCCCGCCGCTGCCTCCTCCGGTGCGGGCGGGCCGTTCCGCCGTCCACCGGCCTTCTCGACAGCATCGGACAGCGCGGGACGGGTTCTGACGACACCGGACGACACCGGACGGCGCGGTGCGGGACGGTGCGGGACGGTGCGGGACGGTGCGGTGCGGCGCGGGACCGGTGGGGCGAGGAAGCCGGCTGCCCCGGTCTTCCAGGGCGGAAGGATGTCAGCGCGCTGGAGACCCGGCGGGCGTCCAGGCCAGCGGCTCCGGTCCGCAGCCGTCGGGTCAGCGGGGGCGGCGGGAGGCGAGGGTCGGGACTCGCAGCTGGCCGGTCGGTGGGTCAAGGTCCGGCGGCAGGAACAGCCGCTGCACCGCGGCGAGGATCGCCTCGGCGACGGTGTCCCGGAACTCCGGCGACCCGAGCGCGGCGGCGTCGTGCGGGTTCGTCAGATACCCCAGATCCGTCCGGATCGCCGGCATCCTCGTCCGCCGCAGCAGCTCCCACGTCTTGGCGTGGGTCCGGCAGTCGACCAGGTCCGTGCGGGAGACCAGCTCCTTCTGGACGAGCGTGGCCAGCCGCTCGCCCACGGCGGACGAGCCCCGGGCGTTGCCGAAGTAGTAGGACGACACCCCCTGGGCCCGGGGTGACCTCCCCGCGTCCAGGTGCAGCGACACCAGCAGGTCCGCGCCGATCTCGTTCGCGCGGTGCGCCCGCTCGACGTCGTCCGGGGACTCGTGCGGGCCGTGCAGGAGGTAGGCCTCCAGCCCGGAGGCCAGCAGCCGGGCCTCCAGCCGGGCGGCGAGATCGGCGATGAGGTCGCGCTCGCAGAGGTCGCCGACGGTGACTCCAGGGTCGTTCCCGCCGTGGCCGGGGTCGACCGCGACCACGACACCGAGCAGGGACGGGCCCCGCTGGAGCAGCCGCACCGACTCCCGCAGCACGTCCGGGCGGCCACCGACGACGGTGCGCTCCAGCTTCTTCAGCTCCCGCAGGGTCAGCGGCCCGCAGCGGCCGTCGGGCTCCAGCGCGCGGTTGTACTGGAAGTCCCTGAGGGCCGCCTCGGTCCGCGGGCCGAAGATGCCGTCCGTCCGTCCCACGTCGAACCCCATGTTCGACAGCCGTTCCTGCAGCGCTGCCACGTCGTCCCCGATGAAGGGATGGTTGACGCTGTAGAAGAGCAGCCGGTCGCCCAGCCTGCGACGGGCCTCCTCCAGGGCGCGGAAGGTGTCCGGGCCGACGATGCCGTCCGCGGACAGCCCCCGGCTCTGCTGGAACGCCCGGACGGCCCGGTCGAGGGCGGCGTCGAACTCCAGGGCCACGTCGAGTTCGCGGGCGGCACTGAGTTCGCGGGCGGCATCGAAGCGGGCCGCCGCCGGCGGCGGCCTGTCGGGTGTTCCCGCCCGGGCACCGCTTCGTGGCCCGCCCGGTAGCCCGCCGCCCGGCAGCCCGCTGGTCGGTGGTCCGGCCGGTTGTGGCAGATCTGTCCCGCTCGGCCGCAGCCGGCCGGCCGCGGAGGCCTCCTGCTGGTGCGGCGCGGCCGGCAGGAACGACAGGGAGATCAGCGCGGCGCGTATCTCGGCGACCGAGGGGTCGCGGTCGCCGAGACGCAGGAGTTTGATCCTGCGGTTACCACTCGAACCTGCTCGCGGACGGGTCACGGAGACACAGGCTAGCGGCTGGGGCGTCTCTGACAGATGTTCGATCGCGTGGGTGGCGCCCACGCGGCCACCCGCCGCGTTGTCGTCGTCGCCCATAACTTCCGCTGTGAAACGCCCCCGTCCGGCAGTAGGCGCCGCGGGGGGACCCCGCTGTCCTCCGCCGGGCGGGAGGCCGCCTGGGCGCCGTCCGCATCGGCCAACGTCCATCAGGCACGCCCTGGACCCGCCGCCGTCGCCGCGGTCGTGGGGCAGCCGGGTGGCGGCCGGTGGATTTTCCCGTGCCGGCGGCGGCCCGGCCCACGCGGGTCCCGGCGGGCCGAGCCGCGGTGGCCGTGCTTCTCGCACGCCTGTGGCCTGCCTGGATCGGCGGACCGATCCGGACAGGCCACAGGTCCGGTGGGACGCGCGGGACGCCCCTTCCGACGGGCGTCCGCGGTGGGCGTCCCGGGGGACGCCTCAGATGCACACGCCTCAGATGTACGCGGAGAGATCCCGCAGCAGGGCGGCCTTCGGCTTCGCGCCGACGATGCTCTTGTCCACCTCGCCGTTGACGAACACGGCCAGGGTGGGGATGGACAGGATCTGGTACTGCCGAGCGGTCTGCGGGTTCTCGTCGATGTTGAGCTTGACGACCCGCAGCTTGTCACCGTGCTCGGCGGCGATCTCCTCGAGGACCGGGGCGACCAGCCGGCAGGGCCCGCACCACTCCGCCCAGAAGTCGACCAGGACGGGCACCTTGCTCTTCAGGACCTCCTCGGTGAAGGTGTTGTCGGTGACGGGCTGGGTGGCTCCTGCCATGATGATCTCCTCCTGGTTGTTGTCGATGCTTTCGGTTGTCGCCGCCGGGCCGGTCATCGCCGGTGGGCACCGTGTGGACGGCCGCGCCGCCGGCCGGGGACGGCGCGCCCGAGACTGCGTCCGTCGGCACGGGCACGGGCACGGGCACGGACACGGACACGGGTGGCGGGGTGGTCAGGACGGGGCCGCTCCGGCGACAGCCTCGGCGGGCGCCCGGGGCGGCCGACCGGTCGCGCCCTCGCGGGCGGCCAGATGGCGTTCGGCGTCCAGCGCCGCGGCGCACCCGGTGCCGGCCGCCGTGATGGCCTGCCGGTAGATGTGGTCCACGACGTCGCCGCAGGCGAACACACCGGGCAGGCTGGTGCGGGTGGACGGATGCTCGACCGCGACGTAGCCGGCGGCGTCCAGGTCGAGCTGGCCGCGGACGAGTTCGGTGCGCGGCTCGTGGCCGATGGCGACGAACAGCCCGCTGGCGGCTATCTCGCTGGTCTCACCGGTCACGGTGTCGCGGACCCGGACGCCGGTGACCCGCTCCTCGCCGAGGACTGCCACGACCTCGGCGTTCCAGCGGAAAAGGATCTTGTCGTTGGCGAACGCGCGCTGCTGCATGATCGCGCTTGCCCGCAGCCTGTCCCGCCGGTGGATGATGGTGACGGACCGGCCGAAGCGGGTCAGGAACGTCGCCTCCTCCAGCGCGGAGTCACCGCCGCCGACGACGAGGATGTCCTGGTCCCGGAAGAAGAAGCCGTCGCAGGTCGCGCACGCGGATACCCCGCGTCCCAGCAGCCGCTCCTCGTCCGACAGGCCGAGCCGGCGGTACGCCGAGCCGGTGGCGATGATCACGGTGTGGGCGCGGTAGGTCCGGTCCTCGGCAGTCACGATCTTCGGGTCGGCCCGCAGGTCGACCGCGGTGACGTCCTCGGCGAGCAGTTCCGCGCCGAAGCGCTCGGCCTGCCGGCGGATGCCTTCCATCAGGTCGGGGCCCTGGATGCCCTCGGGGAAACCGGGGAAGTTCTCCACCTCGGTCGTGGTCATCAGCGCGCCGCCGGCAGCCACCGAACCCTCGAAGACCAGCGGGCGCAGGTTCGCGCGCGCCGTGTATATCGCCGCGGTGTAGCCGGCCGGACCGGATCCGATGATGATGACATCTCGGACATCGGGATCCCGGGCGCCCGGGATGCTCGATTCGTTCCCGCTGCTGTGCGCGGTCACATCTCCACCTGTCCCTTCAGATCGCCGGCTGTCGCCGGTGAGGCCGTGCGCCAGCCACAACTGTCCCATTGCGCACCCGATTCCCTCGTCTGTGCTCCCGCACCGCCGCCGGGCTCGCCCGGCCGTGCCCCGCCGGGCGACGCCAGGCCCGCCCGGCGTCGCCCGCGGAACTGTCGCGGCAGCGCCGGAGCCGCTTCGCGAAGGGCCGCGGATCGTTACCGGCGCACCTGTGACCAGGGGCCGGGCATGACCTGGGCCGCACCCGGCGGATGATGGCCGCCCGCACGGGCGGCCGCCCGCGTCCACCGGCATCCAGCGGCCATGGCCCGGTTGGCTACCGCCGGGGCGTGGTGGTGCTGTACCACGTCGCGGCCGCGATGTTGGTCACCCCGCACCGCTCGTCAAGGACGATCACTTGCAGCTTGTCGGGATCGGCCGGGACGGACAGCACGACGAGCACGGCCGGCCGCCCGTCGAAAGCAACGAGATCCAACGCGATGACGTTGCCGCCGCTCTGGGTCGCCAGGCTGAGGTAGCAGGTGCGCAGGGCCGGCTGGGTGAGCTCGGTGACGAGGGCCGCCGCGGCGGCGGGCGGTAGCGGCGCCGCCGCGGCGGCGTAGTCGCGCAGCGGCACCTTGAGCGTCCCCTTGATCCGTCCGGACAGCAGGTCGAGGGTGTGCTGGGGGACGTCGGAGATGCTGAGCGGATGCCCGGTGTGCGCGAATATCGCCGCCGTGGCGGTGGCGGCGCCCTCGTCGGCGTCGACCGCCGTCGTGGCGGGGGCCGCGGGAGCCGCCGCACCGTCGCTCGAGCCTCCCCCCGCGGCACTGCGCGCCCCCTCGGACGATCCGGTGATGTCGGCCGACAGCGGTGCCACGGCCTGGCTGACGGCCTCGCTGGCGCTGTTCCGCCCGGTCTGCCGGCCCAGCACCCCCACGAGGCCGATCACCGCGACGATAACCGTCAGGCAGGCCGCCGCCGCGCTCAGCCACGGAGGGATCTGCCCCACCTGGAGCGGCCGCCCGGTCTGCCTGACGCGGCCACGCGCCCATTCCCCCGGCGCCCCGGGACGCGGCCGGTCGCGCGTGCGGGACTGCCGCTGCGGCCGCTGCGGCCGCAGCCAGCGCGCCGGCCGCCGTGGCGCCGACCGCGGCGGCACCGGCTCGAGGCCGCCCGCCTCGAGCCGGCCCCGACCGGCCCGGCCGGCAGGGCCGTCGGGGCCGGTCGGCCGGGTCCGCTCCTGCTCGCTGACCAGGGCGGCGTACAGCCTGGTCGCGACGTCCTCCGGCATGGTCACCGAGGCCAGCGCGGCGAGGTCGTGACGCACCCGGCGCAGCGCCGCCACGGTTTCGCCGCACTGCGGGCAGCCGCGGACGTGGAGTTCCACGACGGACGCCGAAAGGTCCCCACCGGCGTAGGCATCGAGGTGCTCCACATCCGGATGCCGATCAGCGGTCATCGCCGACACCTCCTCCGACCACTCCGGACGTATTGACGTGCCTGCTCTGACTGACGGAATCGAGCGGCGCAGGGTTCCCGGGACGCAGGTAGTCGAGCATTACAGCCAGCTTCGCGCGTCCCCGCGCGCAGCGGCTTTTCACCGTGCCCACCGGGACCGCGAGCAGTTCGGAGGCATCCGCGACCGACCAGCCCTGGATGTCGACGAGTATCACCGCCAGCCGCAGTGGTTCCGGAAGCCGGCGCAGCGCGGATTCGACGGCCAGCCGCGTCTCACCTTCGACGATCGCGTCACGCGGTTCGGCCGGCTCGTCGCCGCCGCGGCCACCGCCACCACCGTCGTGACCGTCGTCGCCGCCGGTGAGCAGCGGGACCTGCGGGCGGGCCGCGCGCCGGCGCAGCCTGTCCAGGCAGGCGTTGACGACGATGCGGTGCAGCCAGGTGGACACCGACGCCTCGCCGCGGAAGGCCGCGGCGCCCCGGTAGGCCGACAGCATCGCCTCCTGGACGGCGTCAGCGGCGTCCTCCCGGTCCCGCAGCATGCCCAGCGCCACCGCCCACGCGCGGCCGCTGTGGGCTCGTACCAGCTCGGTGAAGGCGTCCGGGTCCCCGTCGGCATGCCGGCGGAGCAGGTCCCTGTCCCGCTCCGCCGGTGCCACCGGGAGGGCCGCCGCGTTCACCGCGTTCACCGGGCCGGCCGGGGAGACTGGGCCGGCTGGGGGGACT
>NZ_CEVIVC010000163.1:4548-10590 GCF_982290645.1 Protofrankia sp. CiP1_Cm_nod4 | reverse complement strand
GGCGTGGATGACGGAGCCTTTGCCGTGGTGGAGGGTCAGGGGGCGGCCGAGGGCGGCGGCCAGGCGCATGGCGCCGGATCCGCAGGCTTCGTCTTCGGGGATGCCGACCCGGTCGGCGAAGGTCCGTACCCGGATGGTGCCGGCGTCTTCGTCTTCCCATGCCCATAGTTGGGTGAAGTCCTGGCCGGGGTGTAGCGGGCCGGTGAGGTCGTCGACCTGTTTGGGGTCGTCGAGGCGTTCATGCCACCACGGCGGGGTGGATGCCAGGGCGGCGCGTACCCACACGCCGTTGTCATCGGTCCAGGTCCGGGCGTCGCCTCCCTCGGTGCGGAGCACATCCTGTGGGGTGCCGTGGATGCGGCCGAGGAACCAGGCGGCGCCGACGGCGGGATGTCCGGCGAAGGGGATTTTTGTGCGGGGGGTGTAGATGCTGATCGTTGAGGTGGCGGTGTCGTCGATGAAGACGGTTTCGCTGTAGCCGAGACGGGCGGCGATCTCCTGACGGTGCGCGGGGTCGGGGACGATGGTGGCGGCGTCCTCGACGACTCCAAGGGGGTTGCCGTGGTTACCGGCCTGGTCGGTGAACACCCGGACGACCCGTACTGTGACCACCGCTGGTGTCTCCCCTCGGCTTCCCACCGCTTCCCGCTTCGGGGTCATCCTGCCCGTTGGGTGCGGGTTGTGTCAGGGGAATGAGCGGTTCGGGAGCGTGTCGGGAGCGGCCTTCTACGCCTGCCGCCGGTGTCGCGGTCAGAAGGCGACGATCTCGTGGCGGAGGTCGGCGGCGGTGGTCGAGGTGCGGTAGCGGGGGGCGTCGAGCAGGGCGGCGATGCGGTCCAGGCGGCGGCGGTGCCAGGACACCCGTTGCTGCGGGGGGATCGTCAGGACCGGTCGAAGGGCGTCGGTGACGCCGTCGATGTTGCCGCGGAGCAGGCGGGCGGTCGCCAGGTAGACATGAGCGAGGATTTCATCGGCAACGAACCGTTGGTCGGCGGGTCCGGTGGTGAACAGGGTGATGGCGGTGGTGATGGCCTGCTCGGCGTCCGCGGCGCCGGTGTTGTCGGGAAGCCAGATCAGGCTTCCACCGGCGTAGTAGTACTGCATGGCGCGGGGGAAGGTGAACAGCCCGGTTTCGATGTCGGATGGCGGGGTGTCGTGGTCGCTGGCGTCGGCTGCGGCGGCGAGTGCGGCGCGGGTGCCGGCGATGTCGCCGAGGTGGGCCAGGCATTGCGCTTCGCCGCTGACGATCCGGGCCAGGCCCGCGCCGGTGGGACGCAGCGCCATCCCGGCGTGGATGTACTGGAGGGCCTCGCGGTGCCGGTTCGCGAAACGCGCGATCAGGCTTTGGGTTCCCCGCGCCCATACCGCAAGGTCGGTGTGTCCGGCGAGGTCGGCGCACATCAGGGCGGTGCGGGCGTGGGTCATGGCCGGGCCGGGTTTGCCCAGGTCGATGGCGCCGTAGGCGAGAATCCCGGAGAGCTGTCCGGCGATCAGGTAGAGGTCGTGGATCTGCGCGGGCCGGCGGGCCTGGTCGAGGAGGGCCAGGACCCGGGTACGCGTGTCGATGGTGTCGGCAAGGACCGCTTCGGGGGGTCCGGCGATGTAGTCGAGGGAGAGTCGGGCGACGTCGTCGGCGAGCTGTTCGAGAACGAGTGGGTCGACGGTTGCCGCGCCGAGTCGTTCCAGGATGGCGGCGGACTGGCGGGCGGCGGCGGTGACCAGGGTGTCGGGGGCCATGTCGAGTCCGACGGCGGCCGGGATCGCGAGGGACACCGTCCGGCGGGTGGGCAGCGTTTCGGCGGTGGTGGTAGCCGGCGGGGCGTCTGGGCTGGTCTTGTCGCTTTCCAGGCCGAGACGGGCGCGGGGGATGTTCAGGCCGCTCGCGAACCGCTCGAAGACGGCCAGGGTCATGACCTGCCGTTTGCCGTTACGGATCTCGCTGATGTGGGACTGCGGCGTGCCACAGGCGGTAGCGATCTGCCCCTGGGTGGCACCGGTCCACTTCTGAAAAATCTTCAACACCGCGGCCATATCCCGCTGCTCCAGGGCGTGGACCATCTCGGGACGGTCCCACAGACCAGCGGGCGCGGCGGGAAGTTCCCGGTTACGCGATGTCATGGCTGCCTCCCGGGCGGGACAGGGGGACGCGGCGGGTTTCAGGCTGCGCACTGTCCGCCAGTGTAACCACCGGGTGTATACGGCCGGCGACCTTTTCAGCGCTCGTGTAGCTCGTAATCGTGGCCGGTGGCCGGTCCGCTCCGGGTGGGAGAGCGCTGCTTTCCGGGCGGGCTGGGCCGGTGTCCCAACAAGGGGAAAACGACCACGAGACGGGGTGCGGCCGGTGACGGCAACCACGACAGGCCCAGCGGACGACGGAAACGCGGAGGAACGGCCATCGGTGCTGTACGGGGTGGTGCGGTTCGAGCCCGGTGGGGAACGCCGGGTCCGCGATACGACGATCACGTTTGATTCGGCGGCGTCGGCGGAGGTGTTCGCGGTGGAAAGCGGCTGGCATGACTATCAGGTGACGCCGCTGTTCTTCTTCGTCGACCGTGTCACGGCGCCGGCGGCGGGCCGGCTGCTGCTGGGGGCGGCGTTGGCCCGGTCGGTGCGGCGGGCTGGCGGCCGATGACCGGCGGGGAACACGCCCGGGTCACGGCGCACGGGGACATCAACGCGATCACGATTTTTCCGGCGGATCGTCCGGTGGACGTGCTGCATGCCTGGGCGGCGCTGCCGGACGGGGTGGGGTTCGCCGACGCGTTCGGGGATGTGGAAGTGACGTTGGTGTTCCGTCCGCTCGGCGACCTGCTGCCGCCGGGGCAGCCCGGCGGGATGTCCGGCGCGCCGGATTGAGTGTGCGGACGGTCGGCGCCGTCCTGCGATAAGCGGTGGCGGCGGGGGTCGTGGTGGTGTGTGCAGGGGGTCAGAATCCCGCCGGGCGGCAATTGCCCGCCCCGGGATGCTGGCCCCTTTACCTGTGGGCGGCGTATGCGGTGACGAGGTCCTCGACCGTGGCCAGCCGACGGCCAAGGTCGGCAAGCTGTTGTTCGATGCGGCCGATACCGGCGAGGATTTCCCGTTCGATGGCCGGCGGCGCCGTGCCGGTCGGGCTGGTCCCGGCGGTCAGGACGCGGATCAGGTGGTCGTCGGGCCAGTTGAGGGCGCGGGCGATCGCGGTCAACGTCGTGTTCTGGACCCGGCGGCCGTGTGCGCCGTGCTGGATGCGGCGCAGGGTGGCCACCGACACCCCGGAGGCGTCCGCGAGCGCTTTCTGTCCGATCCGCTGCTGAGCCATCCGGTTGTTGACCGCGTCGGCGACCGCGTTCCAGTCCTCGTCGGGGCGGGGGCTGCGGGCGGTGTGCACCGGAACGCCGTTTGACATGTAGCAAAGGTAACCCGGGTGGCCGTGCCGGCGATACCGATCTTCCGGGGGATGCCGTCGATTATCCGATGGCTGTATACACCGGCTGGAAAGCGCTTGGCGAGCGCTTCGCGCGCCGTGCACTGTATGTCCTGCAACGACCGACGGCCGGCAGCGGCCGGCACGCTGACAAGGTGGGACGAGGTGACAACGGCGATGGCGGTACCGCAGCGGATTCCCGTGGCGTTCACGGACATGTTCCCGCACGGCGCCTATGTGCTCGGGGTGGAACCGGTCAACGACTTCGACAAGGCCAAGGCGGGGATAGCCGACGCGCAGGAACGGGACAAGGTCACCGGTGAGCTGGTGTGGGCGGTGCGGGTGATGGACGCCGACCCCAACGCCCGGGCCGGCTCGGCGGAGGTGAAGGTGAAGATCGCCGCTGGGGTGCGGCCGGTCCCGCCGGAGCCGCTGGCGGGGACCCCGTTTCGGCCGGTGGAGTTCGACGGGCTGACCCTGACCCCGTATGTGAACACGAACGGGCAGAAGCCCCGGCAGGGGTTCTCGTTCTGGGCGGCCGGGATACGGCCGGTACGCGCAGGTTCCGGGCGGGCGGCGGCATGACCGGGACACCAGCTACCCCGGACGCCGGTGGCGGGCGGGTGCCGGTCGGGTCGCACGGGCATATCGGCGTGCATGTCGGGTCGGGCTGGTCGGCGCGGTGCTTCACCTATCCGCACGAGCGGCCGATCCTCGCGGTCGATGCCGACCGCACCCACCTGTCCCTGTCCACGGCGGACGACGTGCTAACCGTCGATCATCTCGATTTCGCGCGGGCGCTGGTGCGGGCCGCCACCGACTATCTGCACGAATGCGAACGGCTGCTGACAGGCCGTACCGGCGACGATTCGACAGGCGATACCGCAACAGCGGCCTGAGCGCGTTTCTCCCGGGTACCGGGACGGCCGTCTGAGTCTTCTTTGCGCTCCGCCGGTTCCGGTCCGCCGGTTTCTCTTCCTTCCGTTTCTTTTTCGTTTGATGCAGGGTGGGTGTGATCTGTCATGGCCAGAATCAACGGCTCCCGGCCGTTTCCCGACCTGCCGACCCGGCATCCGAAAGTCGACGTACCCCTGTGGGTGGTGCTCGCCGGGCTGGCCGGGCGGATGTGCGCCCGGCTGGTGGTCTTCCTGATCCGGCATCCGGTGCTGGTGGGTCTGCTGCTGACAGTGCTGGTGATCCGGGAGCGCTACGGGGCGGCCGGGCTGGGCCTGGCGCTCCTCGCCGTCGCCGTGCTGGCGGTGGGGTGGCGGCTGGCGCACCGCCGGTCGTTCGCCTGGCTGGCCCGCTGGCTGCGGGGCCGGCTGCGCCTGCTCATGGTGTACCGGTGGCGGTGGCGGCCGGTGATGGTGCACACCGGGCTGGCAATCCGGATCCCGGTGTCCAACGGCGACCGGGTCGCCTTCGCCGAAACCTTCCCCCGCATCCGCACGATCCGCTCCGACCGGTGGGCGGATCGGCTGCGGGTCGAACTGCTCTACGGGCAGACCCCGCAGCAGTGGGCGGAGCAGGCCGAGGCGCTGCGGCAGGCGTTCCGCGCGCAGGCCTGCCGGATCCGCGCCGATCGGGTGGGGTACATCTGGGTGGAGTTCACCCACCGTGACCCGCTGGCCGGCCTCGTCCCCCCGGCCGATCTCGATGGTCCGGACGCGGACGGCGGAGACGGTGACGGTTGGGATGACGACGCTCCGGTGGACCTGGCCGGGATTCCAGTGGGCCGGCGGGAGGACGGCCAGCCCTGGCGGCTACCGGTACGCGGCGCGCATGTGCTGGTGGCCGGGGCCACCGGGGCGGGCAAGGGGTCGGTGCTCTGGGCGACGATCCGCGGGCTCGGCCCGGCGGTCCGCGCCGGCCTGGTCGAACTGTGGGTCGCCGACCCCAAGGGCGGGATGGAACTCGCGTTCGGCCGGGACATGTTCACCCGGTTCGCCACCGACACCGCCGGCATCGCCGACCTGCTCGACGACGCGGTATCGGTCATGCGCGGCCGGGCCGGACGGCTCCGCGGGGTGACCCGGCTGCACGTCCCGACCACCGACGAACCGCTGATCGTCGTGATCGTCGACGAGCTCGCCGCGCTCACCGCCTACGTCACCGACCGGGAGCTCAAGCGGCGGCTGGCCGCCTCGCTGCCGCTGCTGCTGTCGCAGGGCCGGGCACCCGGGGTGGTGGTGATCGGGGCGGTGCAGGACCCGCGGAAAGAGGTGCTGCCGTTCCGGGACCTGTTCCCGGTCCGGGTCGCGTTGCGGTTGACCGAACCCGACCAAGTCGATCTCGTGCTGGGCGACGGTGCCCGGGATCGCGGGGCACGGGCGGAGGAGATTCCCGACGGGCTGCCCGGGGTCGGCTATGTGCTGGCCGACGGGCAGGCCGACCCGGTGCGGGTGCGGGCCGCCTGGATCGACGACGCCGAGATCGGCCGGATGGCGCACCGCTACCGGCCACCGGTCGCCGGTCAGGTCGTTGGCCTCGACGCTCCCGGCACGGGCTGGACCCCGGACGTCGACGGCTGGGCGGCATGACCGGACCGGACGGCTACGCCCCGGTGTACGTGCTGCCGGTCTGCTCCTGGTGCCGGCACCTGTGGGCGGCACACCGGGCCGATACCGGCTGCCGGGCGC
>NZ_CEVIVC010000163.1:0-4158 GCF_982290645.1 Protofrankia sp. CiP1_Cm_nod4 | reverse complement strand
CCCGACCGGCGACGACCACGACCAAGACCACGACGACCAGGATCAGGAGGAGCGGGCCGCATGACGCACGGAACGGACCCCGCCGGCCTACTGTCGGCGCATCCGGACAGTCCGACCGGCCCCGTCTCGAGTACGGACCCGGCGGCGGGGAGTCGGGCGGCGCGGCTGCGGCTGCCGCTGGCCCGGCAGATTCTCGAGGCGGTCGCGGTCGACAACGGGGTGTGCATCCGGCCGCTGGCCATGCGGAGAATCGACCTGACCACCGGCGAGACGGAAACCATCCCGGTGCCGTGCGGGGCCACGCTGGCGAGCAAGTGCCCGCCGTGCGCGGACCGGGCCCGCAAGCTGCGGATGGCGCAGTGCAAGGCCGGCTGGCACCTCGACGACGAACCGTTGCCCGACCCGGACCCGCCGACCGACGACGCGAAAACCCTCGTCCGGCTCCGCGCCGATCTCGAAGCCGTCCGCGTCGACGCCGTCACCAGCCACAACGTCGAGCAGATCACCGAAGCCGACGACCTGATCTCCCAGGTGGACGCGGCGTTGACCGACCTCGGCGTCCGCGGCACGACCGCCCCGGAGGCCCGGGAGCGGCCCCGGCGGACCCGATCGACCCGGCGGCGGCAGGACGCCCCCGACCTGCCCCGGCTCCCCGTCGACCGGCGCACCGTGGGCCGGACATTCACCGCGGCGGACGGCACGGTGTGGCGGCCGTCGATGTTCCTCACGCTCACCTGCGACAGCTACGGCCGGGTAAACGGCGACGGCACCCCGGTGGACCCGGACGGCTACGACTACCGGCGGGCGGCCCGGGATGCGATCCACTTTCCCAAGCTGGTGGACCGGTTCTGGCAGAACCTGCGCCGGGCGGTCGGCTGGGACGTCCAGTACTTCGCGGCCTTGGAGCCGCAACGGCGGCTGGCGCCGCATCTGCACGCGGCGATGCGCGGGACGATCCCGCGGGTGCTGCTGCGGCAGGTGGCGGCGGCGACCTATCACCAGGTGTGGTGGCCGGCGTGTGACCGGCCGGTCTACACCCCCGGCCAGCTGCCGGTCTGGGACGAACGGGCCGGCGGCTACACCGACCCGGACACCGGCGCACCGCTGCCGACCTGGGATGCCGCACTCGACACGCTCGGCGACGATGCCGAACCCGCACACGTGGTCCGGTTCGGGGTGCAGGTCCGCGCGGACGGGGTGACCGCGAACAACGCCACCACCGGCCGGCTGATCGGCTACCTGACCAAATACCTGACCAAGAGCCTGGACGCCTGCCACACGATGACCAGCGACGCGCAGCGGACGCACGTGGACAGGCTCGCCGACGCCCTGCGCTACGAACCCTGCTCGCCGACGTGCGCAAACTGGCTGCTTTACGGCGTGCAGCCGAAGAACCCACGGGCCGGGCTGGTATCGGGCCGGTGCCGGGGCAAGGCCCACCGGCGGGAAACCCTCGGCTTCGGTGGCCGGCGGGTGCTCGTCTCCCGGAAGTGGTCGGGCAAGACCCTCGCCGACCACAAAGAAGATCGGAAAGTCTGGGTTCGGCAACAACTCGCGGTCCTCGGCCACACCGACACCGGCGGCCAGGGCGGCGGCGCCGACCGGGCGGTCTGGCAGCTTCTCCGACCCGGTGACCCGGCCACCCCCCGCCGGGAACACCTGCTGCTGCGGGCGGTCGCGGACCGGCACCGGTGGCGCGCACAACTCGACGCGGCGCGGGCCGCGCGCGGACACCCCGACCCGGTGTCGGCAACCGACCCGCTACTCCGCGATGCCGCATGATCTCCGAGTCTTACGACGATTCCGGCGAGGACGTATGAACAAGCTCCTCCTGACCGCGGCCGAAGCCGCCGCGGTCCTCGGTGTCGGCCGGTCCACCGTCTACGAACTGATGGCGGCGGGGCAGATCGAATCCGTCCGCATCGGACGATCGCGGCGGATCCCGCGGGCGGCGCTCGTCGCCTACGTCGACCGGCTCCGCGGAGTCTCGGACACGGAGGCCGCCGCATGATCACATACTGGTCCGCGCCGAACCGGACAGCCGAGTTTCGGCAGTACAGCACACGCGGCGATGCGGCCCGTGGGCCTCCGGTCGTACAGACACAAAGATCTCTAAAGCGGTCCCGGCGGGTGCGGGAACACCACACCGGGACCTTGATCAGCACCCCCTTCGAGAGCAAGGGAGTACCGACCCGTGCCCATCATTCCGCCTGACCTCAACCCCCCGCGCGACCCCTCCGACGGACAGCCCTTCGTCCGCCTCGACGCCCCCGGCCACGGCTACTACGAGATAACCGTCAAACCGGGCGCCGACCCGTTCGACATCGCCCGGACCGCGGTCGCGATCCCCACCGACGCGGTGTTCGTCGAAGCCCTCGGAGACGTCGACGTCGTGCTGGTGTTCCGCGCGATCCCCGACAGCACGCTTCCGGCAACGCCCCCGCCGCACAGACCTGGTCCGGCCGGCGGCTGGCTGCCTGACCTCCGCCCGTATCGGACGGTTCCCGCGCAGCCTCAGCCCCGCTGACCAGGACTCGCGGTCCTTCCCCCATTTCTTTCCCGTTCCTCTGGTGGGCGTTACACCCGTCGGGAGTGCGGACGGGTCCAGGGTCGGCGAAGCCGATCACGCAGTGACGCGATAGCGCCCTGGACGCGGCCGGGCTCCCGACGGACCCTCCCCCGCCCCAGAGGAGCGGGAGCACCGAACCGCCGGACGCAACCTCCCGGCGCTCTCCCGTTCTTCGCATCATTTCTTCGGCAAGGAGTGATCTTCATCATGTCCGGCAAGCGGCAGGATCCGACCGGAGCAGCCGACGACGAACCGACCGGCTCTGATGCCCAGAGCTCGAAACGTCGGACGCGGAACGCTCCTGATCGCCGGGGCCGTCGGCGTAGCCATGGCGAAGGCGCCCTTTACCAGCGTGAAAGTGACGGTCGGTGGGTCGGTGTGGTCGATCTGGGCTGGATCGACGGGAAGCGGCGTCGCCGCGTCGTCTACGGGGGGACCGAGAAGGAAGCCCTTGCCAAGGTGCGTGAACTGCGCAAGGCGGCCGATCAGGGCCAGGACCTCACGGCGAAGTCCCGCACCGTCGCCGAATGGATGGACTACTGGATGGACGAGATCAAGTCTCACGATGGAACACGACCGTCCACTCTCGCCCGGTACCGGTACGCGATCGACGGCCACATCGTCCCGATGCTCGGAAAGATCCGCCTGGACAAACTCGGGCCGGCCCACGTCCGGCGTCTGCACGCGGCACGTCGGGAGCAGATGAAGCCGGCAAGCCTCGTGAAGATTCACGCGGTGCTGCGGGCCGCGCTCGCCGACGCGGAACGGATGGAGCTGGTGAGCCGCAACGTCGCGAAAGCTGTTCGCCCGCCGAGCCTGGCCGGTGGGGAACAGCACACGCTGACCACCAGTGATGCACGTCGTTTCCTGACCCTGGCTATAGATGATCGGCTCGAAGCGCTGTTCGTCCTGGCGCTCACGATGGGACTGCGCCGCGGTGAGCTGCTCGGCCTCCGCTGGGATGACGTCGACCTCGACGCCCGGACGCTGTGGGTCCGCCGCTCCGCCCAACGGGTCAGCGGGCAACTGCGGCTCGTCGAGCCGAAGACGCACGGTTCACGGCGAACGGTGCCGATACCGGCGCTCGCCGTTGACGCCCTGGAACGCCAACGCAAGCGCCAGGCGGACGAACGGAACAAGGCCGGCGAGTCGTGGCAGAACAACGGGCTCGTCTTCGCCTCGACGGTCGGCACGCCGATGGAGCCACGGAACGTGACCCGACGCGTCCAACAGCTCCGTGACGGTGCCGGCCTGCCGTGGCTGCGGCTTCACGACTTCCGCCATGGCTGCGCGACGTTCCTTCTGGCGTCCGGGATCGAACCGCGGACCGTGATGGAGATCCTCGGCCACACCACGGTCAGGATGACGATGGAGCGGTACGGCCACGTGCTGCCCGAGCGACTTCGCGCGGCCGCAACGGCGATGGACGGCATCCTTGGCCCCGAGGCCGACACCGACAAGCAACACAAGAAGAAGCACAAGGACGACACGGTGGAAGACCGGGACGACGGGTAGCGCCCCTTGGCTACACGGTTGGCTACATCTCGATCTTCTCGTCGGATGAGACAACCCGTTTATGCAGGTCAGAC
>NZ_CEVIVC010000162.1:11299-12656 GCF_982290645.1 Protofrankia sp. CiP1_Cm_nod4 | reverse complement strand
CGCCCCCGCCGCCGGCTCGACGAGCGCCGGGTGGGGGGACACCGGGCCGGGCCGGCGCCCCACCAGCAGGGTGTCGACCACCGGGTGCCGGTTGCCGTCGCCGCGCAGCGGCCCGCGGACGCGGCCGGCCCGGCTGATCCGCAGGGGCGGGCCGGCAGCCAGCTCCGTCAGCAGATCGTCGGCGTCGAGCAGGAGCTCGGGGTCGGCGGGGATGACGTCACCGTGCCGCAGGTTCGCCCGGTCGTGCCCGATGACCAGCAGCGTCCCGCCCGGGACGGTCGCGTCGACCGCGCAGCGCAGCACGTCCCGCCGCTGCTCGGGCGCCAGGTGCAGGTAGCAGATGATGACCAGCTCGTAGGACGCCGGCCGCGGCGTCCAGACCATGACGTCGGCGTGGATCCACTCCGGTGTCACGTCGAAGCGGCGGGAGAGCTCGCGTGCCTTGCGGATCGCGACCTGGGAGAAGTCCACGCCGGTGACCCGCCAGCCCTGGGTGGCGAGCCAGACGGCGTTGCGCCCCTCGCCGCAGGCGAGGTCCAGGGCACGCCCGGGGGTGAGCCCGGTGAGGTGTTCGACCACGACCTGGTTCGGCTCGGCGGTCCACAGCAGGCCGGTGCCAGCGTGCCGGCGGTCCCACTGGGCGGCGTCCATAGTCGTTATCTCACCTCGTGTGGCCACGGTCTGCCGTGTCGTGGCCACACGAGGGCGTGGTCAGCCGGTGGCCGCCGGCGCGGGGGTGCCGGCGGCAGCGGCCACCGCGGCGGTGAAGCCCTGGGGGGTCAGGGACCGCGGGGCCAGTTGCCGGCCGTTGACGAGCACGGTCGGGGTGCCGGTCACACCACGCCTGGACGCGTCGTCCTCGACTTTCGCGACATAGCCGTTGTAGGTGCCGTCACGCACCGCGTCGATGAACGCGGGGGAGGTCAGGCCCACGCTGGCGCCGAATTCCGTCAGCGTGCCGTTCTGGTATCCGCTGCTGTGCTCGCGCGGCTGGTTGGCGTAGAGAATGTCATGGTATTCCTTGAATTTACCTTCCTGGGCGGCGGCGGCAGCGGCGTTCGCCGCCCGCACGGATTCCGGCCCGAGGAAGGACATCATGTGATAGACGGCTTTGATCCGTCCATCACCGATCATTTGCTGGATGCCCGGGCCGAGCGCGGTCTCCAGTTCCTCGCAGACCGGGCACTGGAAGTCCTCGTAGAAGTCCACGGTGACGGGGGCGTCCGCCCGGCCGACGGTGATCCCGTTGTCGGTGCCGGTCGCGGTCACCGGCAGCACCACCGGTGCGGATTCCGTCCGGTTGCTCTGGACGGCGACGCCGATCAGCGCGGCCACCGCGAGCACGGCCACGACCACC
>NZ_CEVIVC010000162.1:10236-10852 GCF_982290645.1 Protofrankia sp. CiP1_Cm_nod4 | reverse complement strand
GCGCGCGCCGGCCGGCATCCCGGCCGGGTTGCCGCCTCGCTTCCCGCCTGACCGGTTCTTCCTGCTCTTTCTGGACGCGGTACTCATCAGCTCTCCGAAGTCCTGCGACGGCTCGACGACATGGGCCGACGGCGGCACGGCGTGATCATGGCCGCGCCGTTCGCGGCCCCTCGACGGCCAGTGGGCGCGCGCCTCGTTCGAGGATGCGGTCGACGGTGAGCGCACCGGCTGGCAGGCAGACCACCAGGACGCTCGCGGCGAGCAGCAGACCGTCCCGGATGATCTCTCCGGTGTAGTGGATGGGCGCGCCGGCGGTGAGGTCCCCGCCGGTGGAGAAGCAGCCGCAGCCGATGCGCAGGCCCCGCGCGGCGGCCGAGGCGATCGCCGCGATGTAGCCGGCGAGCAGCAGCGCGGAGACGACGGCGCTCACCCGCACCGCCAGCCCGACCAGCAGCAGCAGGCCGAGCGCGATCTCCACGAACGGGACGGCGTAGGCGACCGGGTGCACGAGCGCCTCGGGCAGGATGCGGAAGGCCCGGACGGATCGCACCATCCCCTGCGGGTCGCCGATTTTGATCATTCCGGCGGCGAGCCAGAGCCCCGCCAGCCCGAGGCG
>NZ_CEVIVC010000162.1:8713-9654 GCF_982290645.1 Protofrankia sp. CiP1_Cm_nod4 | reverse complement strand
GTTTCATGTTGTCTTCCCCGTATTGGCCAGAATCGGAAGATCGTGCGCGTAGTCGGCGACCTGGGTGCCCGCAAGGTAGACGGCCCTGGCCCGGTCGTCCGCGGTGAAGGCCATGACCTGTGTGCCGTGCGTGACGGTGAAGATCCCGCTGGGCTGGCGTACCGGATCCGCCAGCGGGATGCCGAGCGCGTCCGCCTGCGCGCGTATCTGCGCCAGGGTGCCCCGTACGCCGATGAAGGACGGGTCGAACTGGTTCAGCCAGCGGTCGAGCACCTCGCCGGTGTCCCGTTCGGGATCGGTGGTGACGAACACCGTGGCGATCCGTGACCGGACAGATGTCGGCACCGTGTCGAGGGCCGCGGCGATGTCGGCCATCGTTGTCGGGCAGACGTCCGGGCAGCTGGTGTAGCCGAAGAACAGCAGGGTGACCTTCCCGGCCGTCCGGGAGCGCAGGTCGAACGGGGCGCCGGCGGTGTCGGTCAGGTTCAGCGCGGGCTTGTCGACCGGTTGCGCGAGCGCCGTGCCGCGCAGTTCGTTGGCCGGCCCCGAGTTGTCCACGATCGTGACCGCGGACCCGGTCCCGGACGAACAGCCGGCCAGGACGAGCGCGAACGCCACCACCAGCGGCACCGCGAACAGGCGGCGACAGCGGGCCGGGCCCCAGCGGGCGGGAGGACGCGGACGGCTCCCGCCGGCTCCTCCACCAGGCGGATCGGTGCCAGGGCGGACCCCCGCCGCGCTGCCGGCGCCGTCGTCGCCGTCGCCGGCAGCTCCGCTGACGGCTTCTCCTCCATCTTGCGATGCACGCACCCGGGCCTCGCTCCTCGATGCTCCTCGATCCATACCCTTACGGCCGGACGGCTCCTTACGTGGACTGACGGATAAGCCCCGCCGCTCGGTTCCACCTCCGGCCATGTCGGACGCCCGGAGCCGGACCGCCC
>NZ_CEVIVC010000162.1:7116-7985 GCF_982290645.1 Protofrankia sp. CiP1_Cm_nod4 | reverse complement strand
CCGTCGCTCATGGTCATCATATGGTGTGATTAATGTTATATCCGGCATGTTCCGGCGAATATCCTGGTACGCCTGGACGGCTATCCGGTGGGATGTGGGAGAGGGCTCGACGGTGGTGTTCTGTCCGGGTCGACGACAACTCCATTGACCGTCCATTGACCGCGACGCCGTGCCGCTGACGACGGCGTTGTCGGTCCGGCGAAGCCGACGTGGTACATTCAGGAAGCGCCGGTGAAGATCCAGACAGATATGCCCAGGCAGTCATCGCGCGTGGAGGAAAGGGCGACATCGGTGCCGCAGGACCCGGCTGCGATTCAGCAGCAGATCGAGAATACCCGCGCCGAGCTCGCGGTCACCCTGGACGCCATCGCCGATCTCGTGAGCCCCAGGCGGGTGGCTGAGCGGACAGGCGAGCAGATCAGGGGCAGGGTCGCCGAGCTGCGCCAGAAGGTGATCGCGAACGGCTTCGGTGGCCCGCCCGCCATCACCACGGACTCCACCGCCACCGGCAACGGCTACGGCACCCCGGCCGACAGGCGGGAGCTGTCCGCCGGCCTTGACGCAGGCCCGGTTGTGCAGCGCGTCATCCGATGGAACAGGGTGGCTGCCGCCGGGGGTGTGCTGGTGCTGCTCGTCGGCGTTCGCCGCCGCAGGCGCCGCCGCCGCGCATACGCTCTGTGATGTTCCGCGGTGTCCCGCGGGAGCGGGCACTGTCTCGCCCACGCCGTACACGGCATGGCGTACGGCGTAGTCCCAGACAATACTGGATAGTTCTGGAATAATGCCGGAAAAGCTTATGCCTGCTGCCGGCGAGATTTCGCCGACAGCAGGCGCGCGGCTCGGGCGACGGACCGGCGCGGGTCTGAAGC
>NZ_CEVIVC010000162.1:1920-7079 GCF_982290645.1 Protofrankia sp. CiP1_Cm_nod4 | reverse complement strand
GGTTTCGTGCCGGCGGTTTCGTGCCGGCGGTTTCAGGCCGGTTCTCCGTGCTGATCATCCCGTACGAGCTCCCGTGTTTCGGGCCCGCCCGTGCCGAGCGTGTTATTCCGCGCTGTACGGGTTGCCGGCCCGCCTGATTTCCCATGGTTCCCGTCGTTGCCGTGATGCCTGCCGGCCGGGGGTTCCCAGCCGTCCGCGCTTTCGGTGAGCCGCCGTCCGCCGCTTTGTTCACGGTGTAACGTCCATGTTCGCGGGGCCCATATAAGGATGGCGTGCCGCCCACGTCGCCCGGGATTTCCGCCGCTCGTGGCCAGCCGGTGGCCGGTGCGCGGCGGAATGCCCGTCCAGCTCGCGGACCTGGCTTTGACTCATTCGTAGACTTGACTTGTTCCAGACGGCGGCGAAAGCTGGCCGGTGTGAACAGTGAGGACGCCGCCGGGCAGCTGCGGTCGGCCGGGTTACGGGTGACCGCGCCCCGGCTGGCGGTGCTCGCGTCCCTGGCCGAGGGAGCACACCTGAGCGTGGAGACGATCGCTCAGGATGCGCGTGCCCGGCTCGGCTCGCTGTCGCTACAGGCCGTGTATGACAACCTGGACGTGCTCGCCGCCGCCGGGCTGGTGCGCCGGTTCGAACCGGCGGGCCACCCGGCCCGGTTCGAGCTGCGGGTCGGTGACAACCACCACCACCTCGTCTGCCGGGAGTGCACGGCCGTCTACGACGTCGACTGCGTGATCGGCGCCCGGCCGTGCCTGTCGCCGTCGGACGACCACGGTTTCGTCATCGACGAGGCCGAGGTGACCTTCTGGGGGATCTGCGCCGACTGCCAGGCCAGGGCCACCGTCGGCGAGCGCCCACCTGCCGCGGCCGGAGGCCTACAGGATGCCGCGGCGGCGCAGGACGGTCAGGGCGGCGATGCCGGGGAGGACTGGGAGCCAGTAGCTGATCAGCCGGTACACCAGGACGGCCGCGAACATGGACACGGCGTCGCCGCCGGCGGCGGTGAGGCCGATGGCGAGGGCGGGCTCGAGCGCGCCGATGTTGCCCGCGGTGGGTACCGCCCCGGCCACCACCGCGCCTACCAGGTAGATGGTCGCTACCGATAGTAGTGATATGGAGCCGCCGAACGCCCAGACGCAGGTGGCCAGCGCCACGATCTGGGTCACCTTGGTGGCCGCGGCCGACAGCAGCAGCACGGCGGTGCGCCGTGGGGAGCGCGCGAGCAGCGTCAGATGCCGGCCCGCGCTGCGCAGGGCCGGCCCGAGCCGGCCGCGGACGCGCGGGCGGGTGCCGGCCGCGACGCACCCGACCAGGCACAGCGCGACACCGCCGAGGGCGGGCCCGGAGCCGACGTTCGCCGTGACCGACCTGATGGGCGCGCTCAGCGTGTCCTGCGTGCCCGAACCGCCGACCAGCGCGGCGGTGAGCGCGATCCCGCCCACATGGGCCAGGGCAAACGCGATCTTGATGGCGGCCACCGCGCTCAGGCAGGCCGAGCAGGCCAGCTTCTGGCGTTCCAGGTAGCGGGCGTTCACGGCGATCGCGCCCAGGCCCGCCGGCAGCACCCGGTTGGCCGCCGCCGCGGCCAGCTGCACCGCCACCGCCGTGCGCAGCCGCAGCGGCAGCCCGCTGGCCGACCGCAGGGCCAGGCCGTTGGCCAGGAAGAAGCAGGACGAGGCGAGCCCGCACGCCACCAGCCACGGCCAGGTCGGCACGGGGACGCTGGACAGCCTCGCACCGACCTCCGTCCGGAACCTCATGGCCAGCATGACGATCATCGGGACGGTGACGGCGAACGCGACCAGCGTCCAGGGATGACGCAGCCAGCCCACCCGCAGGCGAGGGCGCAGCGCTCCGGGCAGTGTGAGCGAACTCACCGCCTGCTCGCCGGACAGGCCTGACAGCGGTGAAGGTGTAACCTGCCGTAGCGTGATGGCGACCGGCTGTGCGGTGACGACGGCGCTGCCGTCGACCGTCGCCCTTGCGGGGGCTGCCGTCGCGGTAGCTGCCCGGCTGGGCGTCATGGCGCCAACAGTAGATCGGAATTCATAACGGATGCTGAACAACGTACATCCTGTGATGGGATCTTCTGCCACCTGCCCGTCGGACGGAGGATGGCAGCAACCGGCCAGGTGGCCGTTTCATGCGGGTACGGAACAGAACCGGCGGCGGCCGGCTTGCACGCAGAGGCGCGTCATGTCGTCCGAAAATGGCGTGCACCGGTAATCCGCCGTCGGGTGACCGGGATCACAGGAACCAGCGAAACCTTCAGCATCCGAGGAAAGGCAGGACCGTGACAGATCTGCGTGACCTACCGGTAACGACTCTCGCTGGCGAGAAGACGACCTTTGGCGCGTTGACGGACGGACGTGCCGCGCTCGTCGTCAACGTGGCAAGCCGCTGCGGCCTCACCCCGCAGTACGCCGGCCTGGAGAAACTGCACGAGGAGCTCGCCGGCCGCGGATTCACCGTGATCGGTTTTCCGAGCAACCAGTTCGGCAGGCAGGAGCCGGGGACCGCGGAGGAGATCGCGGCCTTCTGCTCGACGACCTACGGGGTGACGTTCCCGCTGAGCGCGAAGATCGAGGTCAACGGTGAAGGCCGTGACCCGGTGTACGCCGAGCTGACCCAGGCCGCCGACGCGGAGGGCCGGAGCGGCGACATCACCTGGAACTTCGAGAAGTTCGTGGTCGCGTCGGACGGCAAGGTCGCCGCCCGCTTCGGCCCGCGCACGGACCCGCACGACCCGGCGCTGCGCGAGGCGATCGAGGCGGTCCTGCCCGCCTGACGCACCTCTCGGCCCTGGCCCCTGCCCCTGGCCTCGGCCCCCGGTCCCGGTTGTGGATCCGTCCTGAGCGCTGGCTCCGGCTCCGCTTCGTCCCGGTCTGTCCCGTCCGCTCTACCCGTCTGTCCTGTCCTGCCCTGCTCTGTCCCGTCTGCTCCTGCCCGTCCTGCCCGTCCTGCCCTGCCTGTCTTGCCCTGGTCGTGGTCCGGTTCTGGCCGCGGGGCGGTCGCGGCTTCTTCGGCCCGGCCTCTCAGCCTGGTCTCTCAGCTCTGCCCGGCGGTCGTCCGGGGGAGCCCGTCCGGGCTGTACCAGGACGGCCGGTGGGTGCGCAGCCAGTGCAGGATGGCCGTCCGCAGGTACACCGGCCGGAACTCCAACGTGTGGAGCGTGGACACCGAGGCGGAACTGATGTCGATCGACTCGCCCCGGCTGACGATCTGCGCGAAGGCGGGCAGCGCCGCGGCGAACACGACGTTGATCTCATGCCAGCTCTGACCGGCCTCGGTGAACGTGTGCTCCACGCATCCGACGAAGTCCAGCGCGTGGGTCGCGAGCCCGGCCTCCCCCCGGATCGTGCGGCGCAGCGCACCCTCCACGCTCTCGCCGGGCTCCACGTTCCCGCCCGGCAGGGAGAACCAGGAGTGCCCGCGCCGGTTGGCGATGAGCACCCGCTCGCCGGAGACGAAGAGCATGCGGGCGCTCAGCACCGGGATGGCGTCGCGGCCGGGGGCGCCCAGGCCGTACGGGCCGCCCGCGGCGGCGGGGCGTCCCCGGCCGGCGAGTGTCGAGCCGGCGGCCCGGGCGGCGTCCCTGCCGGGATGCGGTAGCGGCCGGGCCGCCGGCGGGACTGTCGTGTCGTTCTTCTCGAGCATGGCTTCCCTCACGGGTGAAGGTGGGCTGGATCGACCACGTTCGGCTGGTTCGGCTGCTCCGAGCGCTTCGAGCTGCTGGGTGGCTGGTTGGGTGGCTGGTGGTTGGGGTGGCGTTGCTGCTTCGGTGATGCCGACGGTGGGGACGACGTCTTCCCGGCGTCCCGCGGGGTGCCGGCGGCCGGTTCCCGGCAGGCTGTCGGTGTGCCGGCGGCGGCTGGCGGTGCCGGGCGAGGCACCGGACGGCGCCCGGCGTGGCCCCGCGGCCCTGTTGTCGGGCCCCGGCCTCGGCCTGGCCGCCGGCTCCCGCGGCGGTGGCCAGGCGACCTATCCGCGGGTGCTCCTGACCCGTTGGACCCGCTGCACCGCCAGCGAGGACGGGTCGAGCCCGAGGACGTCCATCGCCTCCTGGACGACGGCCCGCTCGGCGGGGTCGAACGTGCCGTCCGAGCGCCCGATCACCGCGCCGAACTGCACGACCGACCTCGCCCGCGACCGGCTGCCCCGCACCTTGGCGATCTCGCGCAGCGCCGCGGTCCGGCCGGCGGCGGCGTCCGCGCGCAGCGCGTCCACATGGGTGTCGAACAGGTGGACGAGTTCCTTGGGCGGGAAGGCGCTGAGCGTAGGGTCGGTGGCGACGATGTGCGCCATGGCGTCCCGCTCCCGCGCGTCGATCGTGCCGTCGGCGGCGGCGACGAGCGCGCAGATGGCGACCGCGGCGTCCCGGAACGCGGCGTCGTCGAGCTCGTGCCGCCGGGCGTGCAGCTGGGCCCGCAGCACGTGCACGGACTGGCTGAGATGGTTCCACCACGCGTCGGGCTCGTGTACCGGCAGCCCCTGCCACACCGGCCAGCGGTCCTCCAGCCAGCGGTCCACCGCGACCGAGACGGCGGCGGGTGTCAGCGACCGTTCGTCGAAGTCCTCCAGGGCCAGCGGGACGAGCGCGGCGCCCGCGTGGGTGGCCGGGGCGGCGGCGTCGGCGGGCAGGTCGGCGGCGAACAGCGCGGTGACCGTGTGCTTCGCGTCCGGCCCGTGGTGCTCGACACAGCCGACGAACTCGGTCGGGACGGCCGGCGAGCCGGTCAGGGCGTGGACGTAGCGGGCCGCCGCCGAGGCGATCCCTTCGGCGGGCTCGACGTCACCGCCGGGCAGGAGGTAGGCGGACACGTCGGACTGATAGTGCGCGACCAGGTAGCCGCCGGTGTCGAGCAGGATCCGGACGTTCAGCCGGACATCCGTGGGAACGGGCATGTCGACCCCCTGATGACGCTTTCCCGCTGCCAGCGGCATTACTGAGGAGTTGCCGCTGACCCGATGCCATCATCCACCTGCCCAGGGTGGTTGCCCATCGGCAGTAGACCGCCGATGAATGCGGCAGCGCAAGGGTTGTAACCGAAAGAGGTTTGTGTTGTTGCGACCGGTTACTTGAAAATTTTCAACCAAACTCCGTAGCAACACCCTGACCTGCGGTGATGCATGATCTAGATCATATTGACGATGAATTCAAC
>NZ_CEVIVC010000162.1:0-1281 GCF_982290645.1 Protofrankia sp. CiP1_Cm_nod4 | reverse complement strand
CGCGTGCCATCGTTCAGGGGGGATACGTATGGTTCCCTGACCGGCGCTCTAGCCGGGGGGCGGGGTGAAGGTGGGGTGAGTGTCGTCGGAGCCCCGCCACAGGTAGGCGGTCAGCCGGGCGCCCTCGGCGCGTTCGGCGGCCGGGCTGGCCGGGAGCGGCCAGCGCAGCTGGGTGTAGAGCAGGACGCGGTGCTGGTCGTAGGCGGCCTCGACCAGGTCGCCGAACGTCTGCGCCCGGGCCGGGACCACCAGGACCACGCTGCCGACGGCGACGGCGAGCCCGACGGGCAGCGCCAGCCAGGTGAACGGGGTGAACGCGCAGAACAGCAGCCCCCACACCGCGGTGGTGACCGCCGCGTCCAGGCTGGCGCGGGCGGCGAGCAGGTCGGCGCGGGTGGTCTCGGGCAGCGCCGGCCACAGCCGCGGCCACAGGATGATCGCGTCCAGGCCGTACTTGTCCAGCGGGCGGCGTTCGGCGGCGCGCAGGATGTTCCCGATCGGGGTGGGCAGGAAGTAGCCGGACGCGGCCGGGCGGCGCCGGCGGCGGCGTTCCAGCCGGGTGTAGGCGGCGAGCTCGTCGGTGGTGGGGGTGTTCGGCGGGCGGACGCGGGCGAAGGCGGCCTGCCAGGCGTCCTGGTCGGCGGCGGCGCGGGCCGCGAGCCAGCCGGCCAGCCGGCGGCGGAGCGGGCCGGCCCAGGCAGGCCAGTAGCCCTCCAGCAGCCGCAGCACCGGGGTGGCGGTGCGGGCGACGAGGATGCCGGAGGCTGCCACGGCGAGCAGGACGGTGAGGATGGCGGCGGTCTGCACGGCCGGGGACTGCCGGTCCAGCCAGTCGGTCTGTTCACTCAGCGTGTGCAGATCCCCGCGGTGGCGGGTCCAGGCGGCGAGCCCGGCCAGCCAGAAGACCAGCGCGGGGGCGGTGACGGCGGCCCAACGGTCGGCGAGCTTCCCCCCGACCGCGTCCCAGAACGCCCCCAGCATCGGGTGTCAGCCTCGCACCAGATGGACCTGATGGGTGGGACATTGCGGGATCGCGGCGCCGACTTCGGGCCGGTACCAGGCGTAGTCGCCGCGCGGGCAGACGTAGCGGCTGGCCTCGACCGGGCCGGGATCGCCCGGCAGGACGAGCGCGCCACCGGTCTGCCGGTACAGGTAACGGGGCTGGAAGTAGGGCGGCCGGTAGCGCGGCGCGTCCTCCAGGACCGTGCGGAGGAACCACGCGGTGGTCTCGTCCCCGTCAAGCAGCTCACGGAGCCGGCCGGCGACCGCAGCCTGGTCGAT
>NZ_CEVIVC010000161.1:0-10241 GCF_982290645.1 Protofrankia sp. CiP1_Cm_nod4 | reverse complement strand
TACGGCTTCCGTATCGGTGGGTGGAAACGGTCGCTGCCGTGGCGGTTTCCACCCACCGGAGTGCTGTCGCAGGTGTTCAGGGCTGGCCGGCCAGCTCACGGCGCAGGCCTGCCAGCTCGCGGCGCAGGTTGGCGCGGGCCATCGGCTCCCAGTGGCGGGACGCCCACGGCGTGGCGTAGACGCGCTGTTCGAGCAGCGTGCGCAGCACGGCGGCCCGGCCGGAGGCCCAGCGCTCCGGGGAGACCCAGGCATACTCCCGCCGTACCCTGCGGGCGTAGACGTCGTACGCGGGCGCCGGCCGGGCCAGCACCCGCAGATCCGCGTCGTTGACCATGGCTTCGTCCGGGCCCGCGGACAGGTGGGCCGCGGTTGCCCGCACCAGCCGGTCGACGTCGGCGGCCACCGGCCGCGGGCAGCCCAGGGCGGTCAGCGTGGCGGCCGCCAGCTCGCCCGACCGGGCCTCGTTGTCACTCGTCCGCGTGTCGTAGACCGCGTCGTGGAAGAAGAGCGCGAGCCGGCAGGCGGGCAGCGCGGACGCCGGGTCGTCCGCTCCGCCCGGCCGGGCCCGTCCGCCGGCCCGTTCCCACCCGCCGGCCCGGTCACGGTCCTGCTCCCGGCCGCGCTCCCGGTCGGCCGTGACGAGCAGCCGCAGCGCGACCAACGTCTCACTCACGTGACGCAGCGTGTGGTAGAAACGGCCGGGCTCGCAGTAGCGGAGGACAAGATCCTCGAACGCGGACGCCCGTTCGGCGGCATCCGCCCGCGCACCCGCCGACAGCAGGGCGGCGTCGAACGACCGCGCCAGTGACGACAGCACCACCGTGTCCACCGGACCTCCTCCACCGCCATTGGGCGCGGCCCCGTTGCCTCGCAGCCGTGACTCACCAGCCGTGACTCACCGTGCCCATGAACGGACTTCGATTCGACCATGGGTACGTTCCGTGCATTTACACCCCAGAAGTAACCAAGTCAACCAACAAATGATTATAAAAATAACATTGGAACAACATCCTTATATCATCAAACCAAAAACGGATCATAGCGGCGCCGCGCGCACGACAATCACCTCGGCCAGAGATCGACGCCGATCCGACCACGGACGCGGCCGGGATCCGCATGCCGTCCGTATGCCGCGTCCGTACACATCCCGGCAGCGGCCCCGGCAGCGGCCGGCGGAAGCCCTCGGCTCTCAGCCGTCGGACGGGCCCCAGCCGCCGCCACCGGGAGTACGGATCGTGACGACCGACCCGGCCGCCAGCTCCAGGCCCGCCTTGGACGGCAGCCGCACGCCGTCCACCTCGTTGCGCCCCACCGCGCCTGGCCCGCCACCGGCGGCGCCCTGCGGGGCGTGCCGACGGCGGTCGGTGAGCAGCGACAGGGCCGCCTCCTGAAGCACCCGGATCGAGCGCACCAGCCCCGCGCCACCAGGATGCCGACCAGCCCCGGCGGTGGCCATGTCGAGCTCGTAGCGTTCGACCCGCATCGGGTACTCCAGCTCCAGGGCCTCGATCGGGGTGTTCAGGGTGTTGGTCATGCCCACGTGCACACCGGACGGCCCCGGCCCGCGCGCGGACGCGCCCTGGCCGCCGGCGAGCGTCTCGTAGTACGTCCACCCCCGCCCGCCGATGATCAGATTGTTCATCGTGCCCTGCCCCTGCGCGGGCAGGACCGGGCCGTCGCCGGGCTCACGCCGCCCGGCCCCATCGGCCGCGGGCCCACCGGCCGTACGAGCCGTGCCGGCCGTGCTGTCCGTACGAGCCGTGCCGGCCGTGCTGTCCGTACGAGCCTCACGGGCCGTGCCGGCCGCGACGGCCTGGGACAGGGCCGCCAGCACCGTGTCGGCGATCCGCTGGGACGTCTCGACGTTCCCGGCGACCACGGCGGACGGCCGGCGCGCGTCCACCAGGGATCCGGGCCGCGTCAGCACCTCCAGCGGGGCGTAGGTGCCGTCGTTCGCCGGGACGTCCTCGGGCAGCAGCACCCGCAGCGCGAAACAGCAGGCCGACCGGGTGACGGCCCGCGGGCAGTTCACGTTGCCGGGCACCGCCGGCGAGGTGCCCGCGAAGTCGACCGTCAGCGCGTCGCCGTCGATCGTCACCGCCACCCGGATCGGGATGTCGTCATCGGTCACGCCGTCGCCCTCGACCTCGCCGGCGGCGGTGTACCGGCCGTCCGGCAGCGCCGCGATCATCGCCCGGGAGCGCCGCTCGCCGTAGGCCAGCACCTCGGCGAACGCCGTCAGCACGACGTCCAGGCCCCGGCGTTCGATCAGCTCGGCCAGCCTGGTGCCGGCCAGCTGGTTCGCCGCGGCCTGGGCCCGCAGGTCGCCGCGGCGCAGCTCCGGCGTGCGCGAGTTCGCACAGATCAGCTCGAGGATGTCGGCACGCCACTCACCGTCGGCGACCAGCCGCACCGGCGGGATGATGAGCCCCTCGGCGTAGATCTCCCGCGAGTCGGCCGGCATCGACCCGGGGCGCATGCCGCCCATGTCCGAGTGGTGCGCCCGGGTCGCGGCAAAGGCGATGATCTCGCCGTTCGCCGCCAGCGGTGACACGAGCGTGACGTCGGGCAGGTGGTTCCCGCCGGCGAACGGGTCGTTGAGCACCCACACCTCGCCAGGCCTGGCACCGCGGGCGGCCACCGCCCGCACCGACTCGTACATGGCGCCGAGGTGCACGGGGACGTGCGCGGCCTGGGCGATCATCCGGCCGGCCCGGTCGAAGAGGGCGGCCGAGCAGTCGCGACGTTCCTTGATGTTGGACGAGTAGGCGCTGCGGACCAGCAGCGTCCCCATCTCCTCGGCGATCCCGGCGAGCCCGCTCACCAGCACCGACAGCGTCACCGGGTCCACCCGGCCATCTTCGCCCGCTATCCGGGCGCCTGTCACGGATCGGCCGGCCACGGCGGCCGGCCGGCCGGCCGGGACCAGCCCGCGCGACCGGATACGCGGTTCCCGCCACGGCCCGCCCACCGGTGCCGCCGACATCCGCAACATTCGCCAAATATTCGCTAAATACTCGCCAAAACATTGCCCTTCGCCCGTCCTGATGCCACCGGCGGCTTCGAAAAGGTCATTTTGTACTGTTTCACCGGCGAGTACGAAGATTTCCCGTGTGCGTACCTCCCGGGCCGGGCGGGCACTGGTACGGTCGGGCCTCGTCCCGGTCGGCGTGGGGCCGGCGGGCGGCGGCCGGGAACAGAACGGCCGGGCGCGGAACAGCCGGGCACAAACGACAGGGAACAGGAACGGCGCTTTGTCGAGCGGACCAGGACTCCGGACGGCGCGGCTTCCGGCGCGGCCGGCAGGCTCCCGCGCGTGTCCGGCCGGTCGGCGCCCGGGCCGTCCGTCCGATCACCACATCGCCACCGTCCTGGCAGGCCGGCGGGTACGGCGCGGCGCCAGCTCACGGACTGACGGGGCCGCGCGGCGCCGGCCCGCGGCCGGGCCGCGGGGAGAGCATGGCGAGTGGCGGGGAATTCCTGGGAACCGGAGACTTCTGGCAGCCGGAGGTGGGTATGCGCAAGTTCGTCATCATGGGCGTGCAGGGCAGCGGCAAGGGCACGCAGGCGAAAATGCTCGCCGACGACCTCGACCTCGTCCATATCAGCGTGGGTGACATTTTCCGCTGGAATGTACAGAGCCATACCAAACTGGGCGCCCAGGTCAGACGCGTCGTCGCCAGCGGCCATCTGGTCGGCGACGACCTCGTCGAGTCGGTGGTCCGGGACAGGCTCGCCAGCCACGACTGGAACTACGGCTTCGTCATCGACGGCTTCCCCCGCAACGCCCGGCAGGCCGAGTTCTTCCTGGAGAGCTACGACATCGACGGTGTGATCTACCTGGACCTGCCGGACGAGGAGGTCTACCGGCGGGTGCTGGCCAGACGCCTGTGCTCCCGGTGCGGGCTGGACTACAACCTCATCGCCAGCCGTCCCCGGGTGGCGGACACCTGCGACGTCTGCGGCGGCCAGCTGCTGACCCGTTCGGACGACAACCCCGAGGCGCTCGAGGTCCGGCTGCGTGAGTACCACGCCCGGACCAGGCCGGTGATGGAGATCTTCCAGCGCAAGGAGTACGTGGCGATCGTCGATGCCCGGCACCCGGCCGTCGACGTCCAGGCCGAGATCCGTGAGCACTTCGACCTGCCCAAGCTGTCGTAGCCCGGCGGCTACCGGCACGGAGCCGCCGCGGAGCCGTCGCGCGGTCGTCGTCGCGCGGTGCGCCACGACGTCCGTCCCCACGCCGTGGCGCAAGGGATACGGTACGGCCGGCGGGTCATGCTGGATTCAGGCGCGTCCTGACCGACCGGCCGGGACGCACACGCGATGCCTCACCGTATCCGGTGCACGACGTCAGGTAGTCCTCGAGAGGAGAGCGTTTCCGCTATGGGCAACGAGCAGCTCGTCCGGCCCGCGCCGGTCAGCGGATTCCCCGAGTGGCTGCCCGAGGTGCGGCTGGTCGAGCTGCGCTGGCTCGACGAGATCCGCCGGGCCTTCGAGCGCTACGGTTTCTGCTCGGTCGAGACCCCGTCCGTCGAAGCCCTCGACGTGCTGCTCGCGAAGGGGGAGACCTCCCAGGAGGTCTACACCCTGCGCCGGCTGCAGGCCGACGACGGCGACGACGGCGACGCCCGGCTCGGCCTGCACTTCGACCTCACCGTGCCGTTCGCCCGGTACGTCGCGCAGCACTTCAACGAGCTGGTCTTCCCGTTCAAGCGCTACCAGGTGCAGCGGGTCTGGCGCGGCGAGCGCCCGCAGGAAGGCCGCTACCGCGAGTTCACCCAGTGTGACATCGACGTCATCAACGTCGACCGCGTCCCGCTGTACTTCGACGCCGAGCTCCCCCGCATCGTCCACGAGATCCTCACCGGGCTCGGCATCCCCGCCTGGTCGGTCAACATCAACAACCGGAAGGTGCTGCAGGGCTTCTACACCGGGCTCGGCATCGGCGACCCGCTCGGCGTCATCCGGGTCGCGGACAAGCTGGACAAGATAGGCACCGCCGGCGTCGAGAAACTGCTCGCCAGCACCCTCGGGCTCACCCCCGAACAGATCACCGCCTGCCTGGACCTCGCCCACATCCGCGGCGGCGACACCGGCGTGGCCGACGACATCCGCCGCCTCGGCGTCACCTCCGACCTGCTGGACGAGGGCCTGGACGAGCTGTCGTTCGTCCTCGACGAGCTCTCCGACCTGCCCGCCGGCAGCATCGTGGCGGACCTGTCCATCGCCCGCGGCCTGGACTACTACACCGGCACCGTCTACGAGGGGAAGTTCGTCGACTGGCCGGACTACGGCAGCATCTGCTCGGGCGGCCGCTACGCCGACCTCGCCGGGTCGTTCATCCGCCGGCACCTGCCCGGCGTCGGGATCTCCATCGGGCTCACCCGGATCTTCGCCAAGCTCCTGGCGGAAGGACGCCTGGAAACCGCCGCGAGCTGCCCCAGCGACGTCCTGGTGGTGCTCCCCAGCGACGCCCGCCGGGCCGAGGCGAGGGCCACCGCCGCACACCTGCGCGCCCGCGGCTACAACGTCGAGACCTACCACGAGGCCGACAGGCTGGGAAAACAGATCCGTTACGCGTCACGCAAGGGCATCCCGTTCGTCTGGTTCCCACCCTTCGAGGACGGCAAGCCGCACGAGGTCAAGAACATGGCCAGCGGCGAACAGGTCACCGCCGACCCCCAGACCTGGCACCGCCCCTGACCCAGCACTGCCGCCTGACCTCTGACCCGGCGCAGCCCCTGTTCAGGCGGGCGCGGTGAACGCCCGAAGCTCGCCGCGCAGCCGGCTGAGCTCGTCGACGAGCACACCGTCCCAGGTGTCCGGCAGCCCCACGCCGTCGACCTTTACCTGCCTGCTGAGCCCTTCGCGCAGGCCACGCAAGCACTCCCGCAGCTTCTCCGCGGACGGGTGAGTGACAGCCCGGCCCGTCCGCGCGGCCTTTTCCTTCCCGTGCGAGGCCGGGCTGTCATTGCGATATCCAGCGATCCTGCCGGCTTCGGGAATACGGTTCTTGAGAGCGTTCCACCCGTTTTTGCCGTTCTTGCCCAGCGTTCCCTCGCACAGCACGGCCGCCCGCACGGCACAGCCCCAGGGATCGCTCTCCGCCAGCGTCTCCATCAGGCGGAGCCGGGCTCGCAACAGCAGGAAGGGCAGACGCTCCGGGCCCTCCGGCAGCCCGATGGATGCCAGCCACCGCGGGTCGAGCGTTGCGGACGGCCCGATGAAAGCCAGCCTTCGCGCTCTGTCGGCGAAGGGCCGCAGCCGCTGGGCGGAGCCCTGGCCGAGCAGCGCCACCGCGGCGCTGACGTCCAGGCACTCGAGCGCGGAAAGCGCGACCCGGGCCAGCTCGGCGTCACCGGCGACACGGTTGAGCACGGCCTCCCCGTCGATCTCGACGATCGACTCGTCCGAACCCGCACCGGAACGACGGATCTCCGCCAACCGGGTGGGGCAGGCGGCCGACAGGCCCCATTCGATACCCGCGAGCGTCAGCCCGAGCCCCTGTGGCTTCCGTCCGGAGCTCACGACGACCCAGACCTCCTTGACCGTGTCGAGATCGCCTTCCGCCTGGAGCGCGTCCCAGGTGTCCAAGCGGATGTCATCGAGATCGCCGAAATCGATCCCACTTTTCAGGAGGATGCGGCAATCGATGTTCTTCCCACGCGCCTTTGTCTCCCACAGCCGGCCGACGGGCTCGGTCTTTTCGGACACGAGAATCCGGATGACCGGCGTGACGTTCTTACAGGCGGCCTTCTGGATGAGCGCATCCAGGCGGGGTGTCGGCGGGTCGTCACCTTCGACCGAATCCATGCCCATCGCAAGAAGAATAAGGGCACGCCGATCATCGAGATAACGCCACCGCGGGTAACCGAGCTCCACGATCTCCTCGTCATACCTGGGCAGATAGCTCTGGGTCTCGAGAAACCGGTCGATGATCCCCAGATCCCGCGGATTGGTCCGGTTCACGTGCACCAGATCCTTGGCCGCCATTTCGGCGTCCCACACCCGCGGCTCGAGCAGCAGGTCGAGCGCGGATGTCGGCACTTCCCGCTTGGCGCGGGCGGCGCGCAGCTTCCTGATCTCATCTTTGGACAGCTTGCTCCGCGGTTCCTTCTTCTGCGCGGCGCGGATCTCCCGGTCGGGAAAGCGACGCCTGATCAGATCATCAAGATCGGCGTCGACGCCGGCCGCGCTGTCCCGGGCCGCGAGGTTACGGACGCGGGCTTCCAGCCACGCGCGGAAGAGCATGCCGTCGACCACCTCCCGCCGGTCGATCCGTTCCAGCAGGACCCGGGCCAGTTCCTCCTCGCCGGTATCGTCCCAGCCGGCGCCACCAACGCCCTCGGCCACCAGAATCTGACGGTTGAGGCGGCGCTTCCACAGCTCTTCATTGTCCTGATCATGACTGGCCATGGACGCATAGAACCGGTGCCGGACGAGCCAGCGGTCGTCGTTCTCGTTCGCGCTCGGTATTTTCTCGCTCGGCAGGATGCGGTGGCCACCACGCTCGGCCAGGAGCACCAGATGCGGCTCCACCTCGCTTTCGAGCGCCCCGATCACCAATCCCATCGCCGCGTTGGTGGCGCCGCCGCCGAAAGTGATGTCGACGTGCGGCGGCACACCGGCGTCATGAAGCTCTCGCAGCCGCCGGCGTATCACCGGCCGAGTCCCCGCGAGATATGGTCCGTGGGCTTCGAGAATTTCGACGGCCCCCGGTGGAAAACTGACGCCGTACAGGCTGTCGGATTCCAGCAGCTTCTTGATTGCTTCGCCGAGCGACAGTGTCTGGCCCGAATCAGCGGGCTGGCCGGCACGGGGCCTGGTAACAACGAGAACGACCCGGTCGTACTGTGGGGCGCCGGCCGCGAACACCGCGATCAGCGGTGTTTTTCGCGCCGGGTCGACGCTCGTCGTCAACAGGCGTCCGGCTTCGTCCGGGCCGGCCGCGACGAGCTCGGCGAGCCGTTCCCGGAACTGCTCTCCGGATGACGCGCCGAGGTCGGCGGCCCCGACGAGATGGACGAGGATACGGCAGGCGCTCATGGTCTGGCGGTCGGTGGCCATCGCGTCTCGCCCTTCACGGTTGTGGGTCGATCTGTCACCTTCCCCTGACGGACGAGGCGGCCTGTCGTCCTGTCCGTCCCCGCTGTCCGTAGCCGCCCCGTCGTCCGCGTCGCCTGTCGTCTACGTCGTCCGTCAGGTATGGACGGGGACCGCCGGTCCCGGTCCTGGCGCTTTCCGGGGGCGGGGCCGGCGGTTACGGGACCCGAGCGCCGTTTACCTGGAGCAAGCACGGTTACTTTGGAACGGCCAGACGCGGGCCTGCCGGTCTCGTCCGTCAGAGGTAGGTGGAGGCCGTCCCCGGAGGGGTTGAAACCCAGCCGCGGGCTTCGTCCGTCAGGGGTGAGTGGACGGGCAGCCGTCGTCCCGGCGCCGGGACGACACACCGGGCACGGCAACACGCGGAGCGCACGGAAGGACCAGCAGATGGGCGTCACCTGTCACGTCGTCCTCATCGAGACGTCGGGGAACCAGAGCTTCATCTTCGAGACCACGAAGCGGCGGGAGAACGTCGGCGCCTCCGAGCTCATCTACCGGCTCGAGCGCTGGACGCTTGACGCGCTGCGGGCCGAGTTCCCCGGCTTCGGGCGGGACTGGCAGATCTCCGCCGGCCGGGACGCACAGCTTCTGGTGGCCGCGGCCGGCAGCGCCAAGGTGGTCGTCCGCGACCCGGACAGGGGAAGAGCCCTGGTCAGCAGGGTGACGACACGGGCGCTGCGGGAGGCTCCCGGTCTGGACGTGTGTGGCGTGGTCGGCGAAGGGTTCGACTGGGACGGCGTCCACCGGGAGCCGGGCCAGCGGCCGGTCAGCCTGCTCGCCGGGCGCTGCCGCGAGGTCCACGAGGCACTGCCGCAGGTCCGGGCTGACCGGCCCGGCCCGGCAGGCCGCTTCCCCCGCATCCCGATCGTGGACGAGTGCGCGGCCAGCGGCCTGCCCGCCCACGACGTGATCAGGGAGGGTGAGGGCCCGCGGTCACGGCAGCCCCGGGCCCGCCCGTCCATAGCCAAGCGGGAAGCCAGGGACGCCGGATTCCGCCGGCTGGCGGGCGACGCCGGCATCCCGTCGAAGAAACTAGAGAAGATCGCCGATCATCTGGAGGGCGTGCCCGACTGGGTCGCCGTCATCCACGCGGACGGCAACAGCCTCGGCCAGCTGTTCACCGGCCTGGGCACCACGGGCGACGGCGACACGCCGACCAGCGACCGTTACGCCGACGCTCTCGGGCCGTTCTCGAAAGCCGTCGACGCGTGCACCCGCGAGGCGTTCCGCGAGGCGCTGGAACACTGCCGGCAGGTGCTCCCCCACGGCCATGCCGTCGACGGTGAGGTACCGGTGCTGCCGCTGGTGCTCGGCGGTGACGACCTCACGGTGGTCTGCACCGGTTCCGTCTCGCTGGCCTTCACCGAGGCGTATCTCGTCGCTTTCGAGAAAGCCACCCGCGAGAACCCGGTCATCCAGCCGCAGGCTCCGGACGGGCTCACCGCCTGCGCCGGGGTGGCCGTCGTCAAACCGCACTTCCCGTTCTCCGCCGCCTACGACCTCGCCGAGGAACTGACGAAGGAGGCGAAGAAGACGGTCAAGCTGTACTCGGTGGGCCAGGAGCCGCCCGCGGACAGCCCCGACAGCCCCGACAGCTCCGACAGCCCCGCGGAACCGGGCGCGTCACCGTCGGCGCCCGGGGAACCGCGGCAGCCCCGGATTCGGCCCCGGTTCCAGCCACGGGCGTCCGCGTTCTCCTTCCACGTCCTGTACGACAGCGGTGGCAGCGATCCGGCCCACCTGCGCGACCGGATGCAGGTCGCGCCTGGCGCGGCCGACATCGCGGCCGAACCCGACCCGTGCAGGCGGCGGAAACTGCGGGCCCTGCTGTACGCGCAGCCCTACGTGGTCACCCGCGACATGCGTGAGCCGTGGACGGTGGGGCGCCACTGGGACGACCTCGCCCGGCGCGTGGCCGCGCTCACCGCCGCCTTCGGCCCGGCCGAGGGAACCGACGGACTCGACGGCACGGCCGAAGTGGGTGACCGCAAGCTGCCGACCAGCCAGATGCACGACCTGCGGGAGGCGCTGTTCCTCGGGCAGGACGCCGCTGACGGCCGGTTCCGCCAGCTGCTGGCGCGCTACCGCGACCGGGGGCTCGATCTCTTCGCCGGCCCCGGCTCCCCCAACGGCCC
>NZ_CEVIVC010000160.1:6803-10737 GCF_982290645.1 Protofrankia sp. CiP1_Cm_nod4 | reverse complement strand
CCTTGGCGCGCACCGGCCGGGACCCACACATGACTCCCGGCACATGGCTGGCCCGGACGTGACGGCTCCGATGGCGGACGGCGACGGATGGGGGGGAGTGAGGCGGGAACCGGTGGCAGCCGCGCACCGGCCGGTCACGTCCGGGCCAGCCATGTGCCGGGCCAGTCATGTGTGGGTCGGACTGGGGAGAGCCGGGTTGACAGGAGAGCCAGGTTGACGAAAGTGCTCCGCCTGGGGACGGGTATGGTCCGCCGACAGGAGGGACGTCCATGACGATCGCTATCCTCGGCGCCGGCAGGCTCGGCGAGGCGTTGCTGTCGGGGATGCTGCGCTCCGGGCATGATCCCGCGGATCTGTTCGTGACGGCGCGCCGGCCGGAGCGCGCCAAGGAGCTGTCCGCCCGCCACGGCGTCGAAGCGGTCTCCAACCCGGCCGCGGCCGCCCGGGCGGACGTGCTGATACTCACGGTCAAACCGCAGGACATGACCGCGCTGGTCGGAGAGATCACCGATGTCGTCACGCCGGAGCATCTGGTGATCTCGGTGGCGGCCGGCGTCACCACCGCGTTCCTGGAGTACCGGCTCGCCGCCGGCACGCCGGTGGTGCGGGTGATGACGAACACCCCTGTGCTGGTGGACGAGGCCATGTCGGCGATCTCGGCCGGCGCCCATGCCGGCGAGGAGCACCTGCGCCGTACCGAGAGGCTGCTGGCGCCGGTCGGCAAGGTTGTCCGGGTGCCCGAGGCGCAGCAGGACGCCGTGACGGCCCTCTCCGGCAGCGGCCCGGCCTATTTCTTCTACCTGGTCGAATCGATGATCGACGCGGGCATCCTGCTGGGGATTCCGCGGGGGGTCGCCGCGCAGCTGCTGGTGCAGACCGCGGTGGGGGCGGCTGTGATGCTGCGCGACTCCGGCGAGCATCCGGTACTGCTACGGGAGGCGGTGACCTCCCCCGGCGGTACGACGATCACCGCCATCCGGGAGCTGGAGAAGCACGGCGTCCGAGCGGCCCTGCTGGCCGCGATCGAAGCGGCCCGGGACCGCTCCCGCGAACTGGCCAGTCCCACCTGACCGGACACGAAAGCCCGCCAGGACCAGCCAGGGCGTACGCGAACGGAGCCGTGCCAGCAGGGCTGTGCCAGCAGGGCTATGGCAGCAGGGCTGTGGCAGCGGGGCCGTGACGACGGGGCCGTGACGTGGAAGGCGCGGAGCGCGCGGGGGTGGGAACCAGGCCGTCGCTCCGTCCGCGTACTCGTCCGCCCGTGGGGGAGCGGGTGGCCGTGCCACGTTGTCCGGTGGAGCGGGTAGGCTCGGCCGGTAGTTCGTTCGGCTTTCCTTCCAACAGATCGGTTGGGTTCGTGGGTTCGGTTATCAAGAAGCGTCGCAAGCGCATGGCCAAGAAGAAGCACCGCAAGCTCCTCAAGCGGACCCGCGTTCAACGGCGCAACAAGAAGTAGTTAAACGATTACTTCGAGCTTCTTCTGCTGTCGGCTCGTCGTGGTACGAGCCGGTTCGCCCGGACGCCGGACGGTGGGCGCCGGGCGCGGGAGGCCGGGCGCGTCGGAGCGGGATCGTCGTAGCCGGCTGCCGGCCGTGCGGCGTCCGGTGGATGGCGGCCGGCCGGAGCGATGATCCAGACAGCATCCCGTGTGCGGTAGGCACAACTGGATGCCCGCTCCGGAGGATGCGCCCGTTCCGGATGCCTGTTCGTGGGGCCTCGCCCGGCGCGGCCGGCGGTCCGTGTCGTCGCCACGCGTCGGCACGGGTCTCCGGTCGCGGCCGCGCAGGGAGCCCGGCGATCTCCACTGCTTCCGGCGTCCCGGCCCGGAAGCGCCCGACGCTCTCCCGTCTGTGGACGGGCTGCTCCCGTCGCCCTGTCGCTCCCGTCGCCCCGCTCTCGACGGCTCCGCTCGCCGGTGGCGGCCCTGCTGTCCCCTGGTCGCGCCGCGTCGGCCCCGCCCGTCGGCTCCGCGGTGTCGGTCTTGCCGCGTCGGCCCCGCCGCTCTCGTCCCGTGGGGGAGCCTGCTGGATCGCTGGCCGCATCGGCCGGCATCCGTCGGACGGCCATCGGGGGCTGTCTGGCTGCCGTTACCGGCAGATCTTTCTGTGACATTGCCGCTACCATCCGCTTTCGTGATGACGGTCCCGCTTTTCCGTTGCCACCTTTTGTGCTCGGTTGACTACCTGGTGTTCCGTATTCGATTGCGTGGCTGCTGTTCCCGGTCCGGTGGCGATGCCGGGCCGGGTGATGTCATCGGATGTGGCCTGCGAATCGTTGTCGGACGAGACCGGCGGAATCGTTACCGGATGAGCCTGTGGTGTCGCCTCGAGTTATGCTTCCTCGTCAATAGTCGACGTTGGGTGACGTTGGTTATTGTTGACCAATAGGACGCCACGCCATGTACTCCACGATGTTTCTGGCGTGACAACGCCAGGGCGTAGCATGGGCCCGGGTATCGGGGCAGGGGGCGACGAGAAATGCGACCACGCTGCGTGCTGGTGACCGGTGTTTCCCGGCCGCTCGGCGCACAGGTGGCGAGTGTCTTCGCGGCCGACCCGGAGATCGAGAATGTGATCGGGGTCGATACCGTGCCGCCCCGCGACGATCTCGGCCGCACCCAGTTCGTCCGTGCGGACATCCGTAATCCGCTGATCGCGAAAGTAATCAGTGCCGCCGCTGTCGACACCGTCCTTCATCTGAATGTGATCGCCACTCCGCTCGGTGCCGGCGGCCGGGCCACGATGAAGGAAATCAACGTCATCGGCACCATGCAGCTCCTCGCCGCGTGCCAGAAGGCGCCGAGCGTCACAAAAGTGATCGTCAAGTCCACCACGACGATTTACGGATCATCACCCTCTGATCCGGCGCTGTTCACCGAGGAGATGGAGCCGCGCAGCCTGCCTCGCGGGGGTTACAGCAAGGATGCCCTGGAGGTCGAGGGATACGTCCGGGGTTTCAGCCGCCGGCGGCCCGACGTCACTGTCAGCGTGCTGCGATTCACCAATATCATCGGCCCCGGTATCGACAGTCCGCTGACCCGGTACTTCGAGCTGCCGGTCGTCCCGACGGTACTCGGCTTTGATCCGCGCCTCCAGCTCCTGCACAGCGAGGACGCGCTCGCCGTGCTTATCCAGGCCGCCGTCCAGGACCATCCGGGCACGTTCAACGTCGCCGGGGACGGTGTCCTCCTGCTCTCCCAGGCCGTGCGGCGGGCCGGGCGGGCGCCGCTGCCGGTACCGTCCCCGGCCGTGGTCACGCTGGGGAACCTGATCCGCAGATCCCGCCTGCTGGACTTCTCCGCCGAACAGCTCGGTTTCCTCGCGCATGGGCGCGCGGTCGACACCACCCGGCTGAAACACGTCTTCAACTACATTCCGCGGTTCACGACACAACAGACCTTCGACGACTTCGTACGGGACCGTCCGATGCGTTTCGCGATCGACCATGACGCCGTGGTCCGCCTGGAGCGGGCCCTGCTGGACGTACTCGCGCGCCGCAGGCTGGTCGGGACGTCATGACCAGGCTGGCCGGGGCGTCGCGACCATCGTCACCACCTTTGGGTGGCTTCCACGTTGGGCAGGGAGTAGGGCGTGCGGGAGACGGACCGGCACTGGACAGGAGACGGATGCGGACGGGAGACGGATGAGTTGAACCTGGTCATGACGGTGATCACCACGCGATGTCCCCCGCGCGGCCCGGCCCGGCAGACGTGGGGCGTGGGCTGGCGGGCCGCTGGATAGCGGCGGTCGACCGGCGAGCGGGCCGCCGGGGGCGTGGGCCGGGCGGGTGGTCGTCCACCGGCGCCGGCCGGCCGAGGAGCGCGCGGCCACATCAGCGGCCACGCAGGTGCCGCGCACCCTCAGGCCCCGGAAAAGCCGCGGGCCCGGGGACCCACCCGGGGAATCCGAGGAGCATCCTGTCGGCCCACGCAGGG
>NZ_CEVIVC010000160.1:0-6400 GCF_982290645.1 Protofrankia sp. CiP1_Cm_nod4 | reverse complement strand
CCAGCCCACGCAGGGCCAGCCCACGCAGGGCGGCCCCCGCAGAGCCGGCTCGCACAGGGTATCGGCCAGCTCGCGCAGGGTACCAGCTCACACAGAGTATGCGACTCACGCAGAGTATCAGGGCAAGTCCGGCGAAAAGGTGGTCACGGATGTGAGTGAGGCGCGCATCATCCCGCTGGGCAGCAAGGACGCCCGCGTCAGGGCGAGCGGTGGCGCGGTGGAACGCCGTTCCCGGCCGCGGGACCCGGCAGAGGGCGATCACGATGACCCGGTCGCCGTGAGCGGCACCGACGCCGGTGGGCCGGCCGACGGCGGGAGCGCCGCCGGCCCCCAGCGGGCCGAGGGCCCCGGCCCGGACCCGCGCCGGAACGATCCGCCCCCCTCAGCCACGACCGCGCCGACCGCGCCAGCGGGGACGGCGGGGACGGAGACGGACGCGGAGCGTTTCGGCGGCCAGCGCTGGCGTGACACCGGTCCCCCACATGGCCGGGAGCTGGCGCCGCATGGCCGGGAGCCGGCACGTCGCGTCGGCGCCCGGCTGGACAGCGTCGGCGCGGCAGGCCCTGACGGTGCCGGCGCGCGGGGCCCGGCGGTTCCCAGGGAGCCCCAGGCATCCTGGGAACCGCCGGAGCCCGGGGAGTTCTCCACCGCGGAGGCCGGTGACACGTGGGCCTCCGGGGAGCGGGCGGCTGCTTCCGGCCGGACCGCTCCCGCCGACGACGTCGGCGCCGGGCAGGCGTCCGCACTGCCGTCCGAGCCGTTGGCCAACGCGGGCAGCCTGGAACGGGCGCTCGCGGGCTTTCTCGCGTTCCTGCGGCGCCGGATCACCGGCGACTACGTGGTCGACGAGCACGGTTTCGACCCGGACCTGACCGAGAACGTCATCGCGCCGCTGCTGCGTCCGGTCTACCAGAACTATTTCCGGGTCGAGACGCGCGGTCTGGAGAACGTTCCGGACACCGGCGGCGCGCTGATCGTGGCCAACCACTCCGGTACCCTGCCGCTGGACGCGATCATGACCTCGCTGGCGATAATGGACCATCATCCGGCCCACCGGCACCTGCGGATACTCGCCGCGGACCTGGTGTTCTCCATGCCGTTCCTCGCACCGCTGGCGCGCAAGACCGGCAACACCCTCGCCTGCCAGGCGGACGCCGAACGGCTGCTTGCCGCTGGCCACCTGGTGGGGGTCTGGCCGGAAGGTTTCAAGGGGATCGGCAAGCCGTTCAGCGAACGCTACAAGCTGCAGCGCTTCGGCCGTGGAGGTTTTGTCTCGGCCGCCTTGCGCACGGGCGTCCCCATCGTCCCGTGCACGATTGTCGGGGCCGAGGAGATCTACCCGATGATCGGGAACTTCCGGACGTTCGCCCGGCTGCTCGGGCTGCCCTACCTGCCGATCACCCCGACGTTTCCGTGGCTGGGTCTCCTCGGCCTGGTACCGCTGCCGTCGAAATGGTTCATCGAGTTCGGCGAACCGGTGGAGACGGAATCACCGAACCCGGCGGCCGCCGAGGACCCCATGCTGGTGTTCGAGCTCACGGACCGCATCCGGGAGACGATTCAGCATTCCCTCTACGGGCTGCTGATGCAGCGCCGGTCGGTATTCTTCTGACCCGTGACGACCGTGGACGGGCAGCGGGTGGGCTGGTGGCGTGCGAGATCGCGGCGGACCTGGGTGGGCCGCGGCATCGTCGCCGGATATGTACTGTCGGTGACCGCCGTGGTCGCGGTCCTGGTCGTCATAGATGACCTTTTTCTGGCGGTGTGGCTGGCCGTCATCGAGGTGGCCTCGGTCCTGTCGATCGCCTGGGTGGCCCGGCGGCCCGAGCCGCCGCCGGAGCGGGCCCGACGCACCACCCGGCTGGGCACGCCGAACGATCCCGGCATGCCCAGCGGCCGCCGGTAGGCGCCCCGGCCCCGGTCTCGGCTGTCCAGCCGGCCCGGCCCGTCCCGTCGGCCCGCTGTCCAGTCGGGCCCGGCCGTTCGATAGGCGTCCGGTCGGCCGTCCAAGAAGCGTCCAAGAAGCGTCCGAGAAGCGTCCGAGAAGAAGGTGGCAGGGCTGTCCGGAAGGACGAGGGACGGCGGGGCCGTTCGGTGGTCAGCCGGCCACGCCGATATAGCGCCGGCGCAGCGCCATGCCGGCCGCCACCCCGCCGGCGAGCGCGCCCACCCCGGCCGCTGTCGGCACACCGATCCGGGCGGCCTTCCTGGCGGTGCGGAAGTCCTTGATCGGCCAGTCCCGCTCCCGGGCGACGGCCTTGAGGTCGGGGTCAGGATTGATCGCGACGGGGTGGCCGACCAGTGACAGCATGGGCAGGTCGTTGATCGAGTCGGAGAAGGCCCAGCACCGGGAAAGATCCAGCTGCTCGCGCTCGGCGAGCGCGCGTACCGCGGCTGCCTTGGCCGGGCCGTGCAGCGGCTCCCCGACGAGATGGCCCGTGTAACGTCCGTCCACGACCTCGCTGACCGTTCCGAGCGCGCCGGTGAGCCCGAGCCGCCGGGCGATGACCGAGGCGAGTTCCACCGGGGTGGCCGTGACGAGCCACACCCGCTGCCCGGCGTCGAGATGCTGCTCGGCCAGGGCCCGGGTGCCGGAGTAGATCCGTTCCGCCATCCGCTCGTCGTAGATCTCCTCGCCGAAGCGGACGATCTCGGCGACCTCACGGCCGGCGACGAACGCGAGCGCGGCCTCCTTGACGTCGCGCATCCCGTCGGTGTTCTCCTGCCCCAGAACCCGGTAGGTGACGTGCTGCCAGCCGAACCGCAGCAGGTCGCGGGACTGGAAGAAGTCGCGCGCGGCCATCCCGCGCGCGAAGTAGAAGATCGACGCTCCCATCATCATGGTGTTGTCCACGTCGAAGAAGGCCGCCGCGGTCGGGTCCGGCGGCGCCTTGGCCGTCTGGTCGGCGGCCACCTTCAGGGCCGCGGTGGCGGCGGCCTCGGCATCCGCCGCGCGGGCCTTGTCGTCCGCCGACCGTTGCGGGCGTGGTCGAAACCGCATCATGATCTCCTGGGCGTGCGCGGCGCGGGGAAGGAGCGTGCTGTGACGGTGACCCGGGAGCTGTCACGGTGATCCGGGAGCTGTCACGGTGCTGTCACGGTGACCTGGGTGCTGTCACGGTGACCTGGAAGAAGCGTTGACGTGCGAAGCGTACGGTGCGAACGGCCCGTGGCGGTGTACCAGCGCATCCGCGGCCCGCGGGTACCCGGGACGCCCAGCGCCCGCGGCGGCACCGGGAGCCTGTCCGCCGGGTGTACGGCCGGCGCCTGGCAGGCCACCGCCCGCGGCGCTACCCGGGGATGCCCGCGGCGGGCCGCGCCGGCTGCGCCGGGTCGTACCGGCTGTACCGGGTCCACGCCGGCAGTGGCGGACCGGACCCGGACCGGACCCGGACCGGACTGGGGACCGGACCGGGCCGGCCGTGGCGCCGGGAATGGTTTCAGGCCGGGTTCTCCCGGAGCCGCCGGGCCAGGGCGCGCACGGCCCGGTACTGGAGAGCCTTGATCGCGCCCTCGTTCTTGCCCATCGCCAGCGCGGTCTCCCGGACGGAGAGCCCTTCGACGAAGCGCAGCACCACGCACTCCTGCTGGTCGGGGCTGAGCGTGCGGACGGCGTCCATGAGGGCCCGGCCGGTGATGACGTCCAGTACCGACTCCTCCGGCCCGGACACGACATGATCCCGCCCCGCCGAGAGGATGTCGTCGGTGGGGAACTCCAGCTGGGCCTGTCGGGACTTCCTGGAGTCAATGATCAGATTCCGGGCGATGGTGATGAACCAGGCGCCGATGTCAGGCCCCTGCCAGGTGAAGGTCCTGATGCCGCGCAGCGCGCGCAGGAAGGTCTCGCTGACGATGTCCTCGGCCGCTGTCCGGCTGCCTATCCGGTAGTAGACGTAGCGGAAGACCATGTCCATGTAAAGGTCGTAGAGCTCCCCGAACGCCTCGCCGTCGCCCTGCTGGGCGCTGCGCACCAGGTCCGCGAGCTCGGCGTCCGGCCGGTGGGCGTTCGACGGTGACTCGTCGGGGACGGGCATCCCGTGGCCGGCCAGGCCGTCGGGGGAGGTGGACTGGGCCGTCCGCTGGCCGGGCGAGGCCCCTCCCGCCGAGTGGGCCATGGGGGGGCCGACCGGCGTGGCCGCCCGGAGCATGATCGTAATGCGGGCCAGCTCGGCGCGCAGCGCCGGGCAACAGGTGGGATCGGCACGTGGCATCACGACCTGGGCGGAGCCGGCGCACAGCGCCGCGCGGCCGCGGAGATCGAGAGCTGGTTGCGCCCACAGCGGGTTCACGTCGGTGATCGGTCCGCGGCGCCGCGGGAGACGGCACAGACCGGGCCGGGCCTCGGGCCGTCCACCGGGCGGGGGTCCTCGCTTCCACGCCCCCGCGACGTTCGGGAAAGGGCGGAGGGCATGCTGGCTCCAAAGATCGAGGAGGCCCGGCGGGGCGGGGTGTGGCCCGCTCGAGAACCGGGATTCTCCGGTGGGTGTCGGATCAGGTCGGACGAAGCCGACGGCGACGCGACCGCTTCCTGCTCCTTTCGGGTCAGGGGCGTCGAGGTGTGTCAACGGCCATCAGACGGGCCTGGTCGGCAACCCGCGGATCGGAGACCAGGGGACCCCGTGGCGATCCGACGGGCGCCCCTCCCGCGCGGGCGGCGTCATCGAGTCGTCCGGGGAGCTGGATCCGTCGCATCTCCCGGATTCGACAGGAACTCCGCGCGCGTGAAGAGCATGATCGCGCTACCTTTGATCCTCCGGAACCCTTTGGAAAGTTGAGTGTAGCCAACGACCTGCCGGCGGGCATGGGGAGCGAGGTGAAGATGCACGGTCGTCATCATGTGCTGGGACGAAGTGCTTTTCCGGCTTTGTTGCCCGGTGCGGGGGATCTTTTCGGCCCCGGCGCCTTTTGATGATCGAAAATGATGATCGAAGCGGATGGTCGCAGCGATGACGAGGGTTCCCGCGGGTCGAGGCGCCGGCGGTGGCGCTGACAGCGTGCACGGCGGTGCCAGTGTGGACGGCGCCGAGGTACGGGCGGACGTCGACGTCACCGGCGGCGCCGCCGCCATTGGCGGTGCCGCGCGGGCGGCGGATCGACGGATCACCCTGCTGGTCCGGGCCGGCTGTCACCTGTGCGCCGACGCCCGCGCCGCGGTGGCCCGGGTGGCGGCCGACACCGGCACCGGCTGGACCGAGACCGACGTCGACACCTCGGCCGAGCTCGCCGACGCCTACGGCGACCGGGTCCCGGTGATCCTCGTCGACGGGCGGGAGCACGGCTACTGGCGGGTCGAGGAGGCCCGTCTACGGCGCGCGTTGACCGTCGGCCGCTGGGGGCGGTCCAAGAAATGATCACGGGCCGGCCGCGTGGCGTACCCGAGTGCAAGATCATGTCAACTTCGTGAAGTCCTTCACGAGGTCGTAAACTCGCCCCGACAGCCGTCCACCGGCGTCGTTCGACCGCGAGACCGACCGTGGCGCCCGCCGCGGAGCTGGTAGCGGAGCACTGTGGGGCCGCGCGCCCGGCGTCGTCGGCGGCCGGGCGTCTTGAGTGGGGCGGGAGCCGTACATGACTGAGCTTCGGCGGGCGGCCGGCGCTGCCCGTGGACGCTCGTCCGTGCCCGAGGCGACGGTCGCCCGCCTCCCGCTCTACCTGCGGGTCCTCACTTCGCTCGCCGACCGGGCGGTCCGCACGGTCTCGTCCGAGACGCTGGCGAAGGCGGCCGGCATGACCTCGGCGAAGGTCCGCAAGGACCTGTCCTACCTGGGCTCGTACGGGACGCGTGGCGTCGGCTACGACGTCGACTTCCTGCTCGGCCGCATCGCCGCCGAGCTCGGGCTGACCGAGGACCGGACGGTCGTGCTGGTCGGGGTCGGCAACCTCGGCCACGCGCTCGCGGGCTACGCCGGCTTCCGCTCCCGGGGATTCCGGGTGGTCGCCCTGCTCGACGTCGATCCCGACCGGATCGGCGAGTCCGTCGGCGGCGTCGCGGTCAGCCCGCTCGACGAGATGGAAGCACTTGTCGAACGCAACCAGGTGACGATAGGTGTCATCTGCACGCCGGCCGCGGCCGCGCAGGCAGTGTGTGACCGCCTTGTCTCCGCGGGAATCACGAGCATCCTCAATTTCGCGCCGATCGCGTTGTCGGTGCCGGTGGGAGTGGACGTGCGCAAGGTTGATCTCGCTGTGGAACTGCAGATCCTGTCGTTCCACGAGGCTCGCAAGCGTTCGGCGCCGGCCACGGGCGGTGTGGCCGCACCCACGCGTCCACCCGGCCGCCGGGCGGGCCGCCCCGGTGAGCCCGCCGACCCGCGGCTGGCCGTGGTGACCCGTGCGCCCACCGGGCCGCCGGCACCGGGAACGCGGGGCGCCGACGGCCCGCTGGTGGGCACGCCCGGGG
>NZ_CEVIVC010000159.1:1986-11289 GCF_982290645.1 Protofrankia sp. CiP1_Cm_nod4 | reverse complement strand
GGCCTCACCGGGGTGGGGAGGCTGCCGCGGTGAGGGCGTCGGCGAGGATGGCCAGTACCCGGTCGGCCTCGGCGTCGGTGATGGTCAGCGGCGGGAGCAGCCGCACCACCGCGTCGTGGCGCCCGCCGAGCTCGACGATCAGGCCCCGGGCCAGGCACTCGGCCCGGACACGGGCGGCCAGGTGCGGGTCTGCCGGCCGGGCGCCGAGGGCGTCCGGGCCGGCGTCGGGGTCGACCACCTCCAGGCCGATCATGAGCCCGCGCCCGCGGACGTCGCCCACGCAGGGCCGGCCCGCGGCGATTGTCCGCAGGTCGGCCAGCATCCGGGCACCGGCCTCGGCGGCGCGCAGATCCAGGGCTTCGGAGCGGACGAAACGCAGGGTGGCGACGCCGGCGGCCATCGCGAGCTGGTTGCCGCGGAACGTGCCGGTGTGTGCGCCGGGAGCCCAGCCGTCCAGCTCCTCCCGGTAGGCGATGACGGCCAGCGGCAGGCCGCCGCCGATCGCCTTCGACATGACGATGACGTCCGGGATGATGCCGCTGTGCTCGCCGGCCCAGAACGTGCCCGTGCGCCCTACCCCGGTCTGGACCTCGTCGAGGATCAGGGGGATGCCCCGCTCGGCGGTGATCCGGCGGATCGCCCGCAGCCAGTCGTCGGGCGCGGGCACCACCCCGCCCTCGCCCTGCACGGCTTCGACGATCATCGCGGCGGGCCGGGCCACCCCGCCGCACGGGTCGTCCAGGAGCCGTTCGATGTACTGGGCGGACAGCCGCGCGCCGTCCGGGCAGTCCCCGTCGGTGGCGCCCACGCCGAACGGGCAGCGGTAGGGGTACGGGTAGGGCAGCCGCACGACCGTGCCCACCGGCCGGAGGCGTTCCTTGATCGTGACGTTCCCGGTGACGGCGAGCGCACCAGCTGTCATGCCGTGGTAGCCGCCGGTGAACGCCAGCAGCGTGTCGTTCCCGGTGACTGTCTGGGTCAGCTTGAGCGCGGCCTCGACCGCGTCCGCGCCGCTGGGCCCGCAGAAGTGCAGCTTCGCCGAGGCCGCGAGGTCACCCGGCAGGCAGGACAGCAACTCGGCGGTGAACGCGTCCTTCTCGGGGGTGGCCAGGTCGAGCACGTGCAGCGGCGCGCCGGAGTGGAGCAGCCCGCGGATCGCCTCGTGGACGACGGGATGGTTGTGGCCGAGCGCGAGGGTGCCGGCGCCGGACAGGCAGTCCAGGTAGCGGCGGCCGTCCGCGCCGATCACCGTCATGCCCTCGGCGTGGACGGGGACGATCGGCAGGCTCCTGGCGTATGTCCGCGCGGACGACTCGCGCCGGCGCTGCCGGGCGAGGATTCCCTCGGCGCGGACCCGGCCGTCGGCGTCCGGCGCGCCATGGCCGCCGGTGGCGCCGGCCGTGGGGCCGGCATGGGCGCTGGATCCCGAAGGGCCGGCGGATTCGGAACCGATGGCGGATATCGTCAAGAAAGCGACTCCCGTCCGGTGGCCTGGGCGCCCTGAGCGATCCGGCCCGAGCGCCCGCTCCGGGGCCCGGGCGGGTGGCCCGGGGCCCGGAGGGTGCCGGGGTCCCGTAGACCTTTCCGGTCGGCGGATTCGATCCGGTGCGGGACCTCGGGCGCGGGCAGGGACATTCCCGCTCGATCATGCCACCTGTGAGCTTCCGTTGGGTTCAGGGAAGCCTAACCTAAGTAGTTATCGGCAGGGGGAGTGAACCGCAGGTGTAATCATCCTCTCGCTCGCCGCAATCCGACGGCGAACCCTGCCGATCCGGCAACGCCGAGCCACGTGGCACCCGCACGGCTGGCCGCGGCCCGGCGGCCCGGCGGCAGCCGCCGGCAGCGCAGTGGCAGCCGTAGGTGAAAACCGTCACCCCCACAGCGGCGGCCACCTACGGCCGGACGAGGCGTAGGTGGAAAGCGCTGTCGGGATGACGGGAACCACCTACGGATCCCGGCGGTCGGGGAGGGCCGCGGTGAGGTCCTCGAGCAGGTCGTCGATCGACTCGATGCCGACCGACAGCCGGACGAGGTTCGCGGGCACCTCCAGCGGGGAACCGGCCACCGAGACGTGCGTCATCCGCCCGGGGTGCTCGATGAGCGACTCGACCCCGCCCAGGGACTCGGCGAGGGTGAACACCCTGGTCCGCCGGCACACCTCGACCGCGGCCTCCTCGCCCCCGCGCAGGGCGAACGACACCATCCCGCCGAAGTCGCGCATCTGCTTCGCCGCCACCTGGTGGCCCGGGTCGTCCGGCAGGCCCGGGTAGTGCACGGCCGCCACCGCGGGATGCCCCGCCAGCAGCTCCGCGACGCGGCGGGCGTTCGCGCAGTGCCGGTCCATCCGGACCGCTAGGGTCTTCGCCCCCCGCAGCACCAGCCAGGCGTCGAACGGGCTGGGCACCGCCCCGGTCGCGTTCTGGATGAACCGCAGCCGTTCCCCCAGCCGCGGGTCGGACACCACCGCGGCACCGCCGACGACGTCGCTGTGCCCGCCGAGGTACTTCGTGGTCGAGTGGACCGCCACGTCGGCGCCGAGGAGCAGCGGCTGCTGCAGGTACGGGGTGGCGAAGGTGTTGTCGACGGCGAGCAGCGCGCCGGCGGAGTGCGCGATGCCGGCCAGCGCGGCGATGTCGGAGACGCCCAGCGTCGGGTTCGTCGGCGTCTCGGACCACAGCAGCCGGGTACGGCCCGGCCGGATCGCCGCCCGCACCGCGTCGAGATCCTCCAGGGGCGCCGGGGTGTACTCCACGCCCCACTCGGCGAACACCCGGGCGAACAGCCGGTAGGTGCCGCCGTAGGCGTCCAGCGGGATCACCGCGTGGTCGCCGGGGCGGCACACCGTGCGCAGCACCGCGTCCACGGCGGCCAGGCCGGAGGCGAAGGCGAGCCCCGCGGTGCCCGCCTCCAGCGCGGCCAGGCAGGTCTCCAGCGCGGTGCGGGTCGGGTTGGACGAACGGGCGTACTCGTACGCCCCGCGCGGGACCCCGACGGCGTCCTGCGCGAACGTCGACGACGGATGGATGGGGACGACCACCGCGCCGGTGACGGGGTCGGGGTCCTGCCCCGCATGGATTGCCACCGTCTCGAAGCCGCTGCCGGCCCACGTCTCGGCGCCGGCCGGCCACGCGCCGACCGGCGACGCGCCGACGGGTGACGCGCCGACGGGTGACGCGCCGACGGGTGACGCGCCGACGGGTGACGCGCCGACGGGTGACGCGCCGACGGGTGACGGGCGGCGCGGGTCGCCGGCCCGGGCCGCGGGGCCGTCCCCACCGGCTACCGCGCCGTCGATCGTGGGATCGCTGGTGACAGGGCCGTCGGCGCTGGTCATGGGCTCCTCGGTGGGTTACGGGGTGGCCAGGAAGCTGAGCAGGTCGGACCGGGTGAGGATGCCCACGGGGTTGCCGTCCTCCAGCACGAGCACGGCCGGCGCGGCGCCGAGGGCGGCGACCAGCACCGACAGCGGCTCGCCGGCGCCGACCGTGGGCAGCGGCGGCGACATGTGCGCGGCCACCGGGGCGTCGACAGCGGCCCGGTCGGCGAACACGGCGCCGAGCAGCTCCAGCTCGATGACGGCGCCGGCCACCTCGGCCGACCGCAGCGGCGGCTCCTGGCGGACCACCGGCATCTGGGAGACGTTGTACTCGCGCAGGTAGGAGATGGCCGCGCCGACGGTCTCGTCCGGATGCACGTGCACCAGGTCGGGCGGGCTGGACGCGTCGGCGGCCTTGCGGGCGAGCACCTCGGCGACCGTCGGCTCGTCCGAGGGAGGGTCGAGAAAACCGTAGTCGTACATCCACTCGTCGTTGAAGATCTTCGACAGGTAGCCGCGGCCGGAGTCCGGGAGCAGCACCACGACGCAGCCGTCGGCGTCCAGCTCCCGGGCCACCCGCAGCGCGGCGACCACCGCGAGCCCGCAGGAGCCGCCGACCAGCATGCCCTCGCGGCGGGCCAGCTCCCGGGTCATCAGGAACGAGTCGCGGTCGCTGACCGCCTCGACCCGGTCGACGACGGCCTTGTCGTAGGTGGTCGGCCAGATGTCCTCGCCGACTCCCTCCACCAGGTAGGGCCGCCCGCTGCCGCCGGAGTACACCGACCCCTCCGGGTCGGCGCCGACGACCTGTACCCGCCGGTCGCTGGCCTCCTTGAGGTAGCGGCCGGTGCCGCTGATCGTCCCGCCGGTGCCGATACCGGCGACGAAGTGGGTGACGCGCCCGTCGGTGTCCGCCCAGATCTCCGGGCCGGTGCTGGCGTGGTGCGCGGCGGGGTTGTGCGGGTTGGAGTACTGGTCCGGGCTCCACGCGCCGGGCGTCTCGGCGACGACGCGGCGGGCGACCGAATAGTAGGAGCGGGGGTCATCCGGGGCGACCGCGGTCGGGCAGACCAGCACCTCGGCGCCGTAGGCCCGCAGCACCGCCCGTTTCTCTTCGCTGATCTTGTCGGGCATGGTGAACACGCAGCGGTAGCCGCGGGCCGCGGCCACGATCGCCAGCCCCACCCCGGTGTTGCCGCTGGTCGGCTCGACGATCGTCCCGCCCGGCCGCAGCTGCCCGGCGGCCTCCGCGGCGTCGATCATCGTCAGGGCGATCCGGTCCTTCACCGACCCGCCCGGATTGACGTACTCCAGTTTGGCGAACACCGGGGCGGCAATACCCTCGGTGACCGCGTTCAGCCTGATCAGTGGGGTACCGCCGACCACCGCGGCCAGGTTCCCGTAGACACGCATGCGCCGCCCTCACCTTCGCCGCCGAGGTCCGCAGCCGCCGCTGGGCTCCCAGCGTACGCAGACCAGGCGCCCGCCGCAGGCCAAGCCGCACCGTGTCGCGGAGGCCGCGGAAATCACAGATGATCGCAGGGCCGCGCTGGCCGCGGCGGCTACGAAGATCACTCCTGCTCGTCGCGCCGGGCGGTCGAGGAGCCGTGGGAGCCGTGGGAGCCCGTGGTGTGCTTTGGAGCGGTATGTGCTGAGTCGCTGTGTGTCGAGTCGCTGTGTGTCGAGCCGGTGTGCGTCGAACTGGTGGCGGTCGAGCTCGTGTAGCCCGAGCCGGTGGACGTCGAGCTGGTATGGGTCGAGACGGTGTAGGCCGAGCCGCCGTGCGCCGGGCCGTGCCACGTCGAGCTCGAGCTCGAGTTCGTATGGTGCGTCGCACTCGTGTGGACGTGGGTGAAGCCGCCGCCCGGGTCCCGCGACACCGCGGCCCGCACCGGTGGGGGGTGCCCCAGGAACCCCTGCATGGCGAACTCGTATCCGTAGGCGCCGGCCATCGGGAAGACCACCACGTCACCGGCGCGCACCTCGTCCACGGTGATGTCACGGGCGAGGGTGTCCTCGGGCGTGCACAGTTCGCCGACCACGGTCACCGGCCGTCCGGCGACGCCTGGACGCGGGAAGTCGTACGGCCAGCCGTCCACCGCGACGACCCCGAAGTTATGCACGATCTCCCAGGACGTCGGCAGCTGGAAGTGGTGGATGCCGCCCCGCAGCACCACGAAGTCGGTGCCGTGGGCGTGTTTGACGTCGGTGACCTCGGCCGCGTACGCGCCGCAGTCGGCGACCAGCCAGCGCCCCGGCTCGAACAGCACCCGTACCCTGGCCGGGACCGGCGTCGCCCGCAGGCCGGCGGCGAAGGCGTCCAGGTCGAAGGGGCGCTCGCCGCGCCGGTCCGGCTCGAAGGGCACCCCCAGCCCGCCGCCGACGTCGACGACCCGCAGGTCGACGCCGTGCGCGGCGGCCGTGGCGGCCGCGTACCCCAGACACCAGCGGACGTACTCCAGGTGCGCGGCGGCGTCGAGGTTCCCGGATACGGCATGGACGTGGAAGCCGAGCACGTCGACCCAGGGCAGCGACCGGGCGACGGCCAGGACGTCGGGGACGTCCGCCTCGGGTATCCCGAAGGCGCTGGCCACGCCGCCCATCCGCAGCGAGCCGGCGAGGGCCACCCGGGACGGGTTGACCCGCAGCATGACCGGTATCCGGCGGCCCACCCGGCCCGCGGCGTGGTTCAGCCGGCGCAGCTCGCCGGGGCTCTCGACGTTGACGGCCACCTCGGCGCCGGTTCCGGCGGCCTCGACGAGCGCGGCCAGCAGCGGGGCGGACTTCCCCGGGCCGGAGGCGACGATGCGGGCGGGCCGCCCGGTCCGCTGAGCGCTGTCCAGCGCGAGCATGATCTCGTAACTGGAGGCGACCTCGAAACCGTCCACCCCCTGGCCGGCGGGGAGGTCGTGGCCGGCGGCGGGGCGATGTGCGCTGCGCGTCTGACGATCTCCGTGGCCGTGGCCGTGGCCGGTGGCGAGGGCGTCGAGGACCGGCGGGTAGCCGTTCGCCTTCACCGCATAGAAGATCGCGGCCCATGGCGGTAGCGCCGCTTTCAGCCGGGTGGCATTCCCGGCCGCGACGTCAAGATCGTAAACGTACGCGCTGACCGGATCGGCGTGCGCCCCGGCGGGAGGCTGTGACCCGGTGAAAGGCTGTGACCCGGTGAAAAACTGTGCGTCGGCGAAAGGCTGTGACGCGGCGAAGGCCGCTGACGCGGTGAAAGGCTGTGTCCCGGTAAAGGCCGCTGACACGGTGTGAACGGTGGGGGGACGGGCGGATCGGCCGGGGGCGCCGCCGCGTGTCTCGAGCGTGCCGCGCAGCCAGTGCAGCGTTGCCGCGGGTAGTCGGCTGACGGGCAGGGCGTGCAGCCGGCCGGCCGACGGTGGCAACTGCACGCGCGTTCAGCTCACGGCTGGACAGGTCACGGCTGGACAGGTCACGGTTGGACGGGTGACTGGACAGGTAGGTCGAACCAGAGGTATTTTCCCGAATCCACCGCCACCGCGCCCCAGCTGCCGGCGAGAGCGTCCAGGACGAGCAGACCACGGCCGCCCTCGCTGCCGAGATCCACCTGCTGCCGCTGCGGTAGCACGACGGAGGTGTCCGAGACGGAGGCGTGCACGAGACCGGGCCGTAGTTCGAGCAGTAGCCAGACGGGTGGTTTGCCGTATTTGACCGCATTCGTGACCAGTTCGCTGACCAGGAGCTCCGCTGTCCCGACGGCTTCCTCGGGCAGATTCGTGCGGGCCAGCTGCTCCCTGAGCGCGCGGCGTGCCTGCGGGACGGCCGCGGGCACGTAGGGCAGCTCGACCAGCAGGTGGGTGGCCGAGGGGCGCAACGCCGACGCGCGGGTCATCATGTCCTTTTCCACCCCGTCTGTGTATTCATTGATCACCGAATCCGACGTGACGACATCCCTGTACGTCTACCCACAGGCCGGCTATTCCAAGCACTTCCGGTCTTTCACGGTCAACGGGCGGATGCCGGATAGTTTTTATGACGTACGGTAACGGTACCGCTTGGTTCCGTCACCACCTTCAGGGGAAAGGTTGAGCTGGATCGCGGAGTGTCATGTTGGTATGCGGGCGGCGAGCACCGCGACGTCGTCACGCAGCCGGCCGCCGGCGAACCGCTCGGCAGCCGCCCGCAGCCGCTCCGCGATCCCCTTGGCGGACATCCCGGCGCAGCCGCGCAGGGTCGCCAGCAGCCGCTCCTCACCGAAGAGCTCCCGGCCACGGCGTGCCTCGACGACCCCGTCGGTGTAGAGGACGAGCGCGTCCCCGGCCCGCAGCGACACCCGCACCTCGGGAAAGATCGCGTCCTCGTCGTCGAGGACCCCCAGCAGCGTCCCCGGCTGCGCGACGAACACGGCCGTCCCGTCCGCCCGGAGGAGAACAGGCAACGGATGCCCGGCCATACAGATCGACATCACCCGTTCGGCCGTCCGCGCGTCGGACCGGGCACCCGGCCGCGCCGGGCCGGCGGGACCACGCGCCCCCGAAGGCCCTGGGCCGCCTGACCGCCCCGGCTCGTCGGGCAGGCCGGGCTCGTCTGCTGGCAGGCCGGGCTCGCTCGGGGGGCCGGGTTCGCCCGGGGGGCGCAGCTGGGCCGCCGCGAGCGTGCAGAAACGTCCCTGACCAGCGGGATTCGGGTAGCTGGTGGTGTCCCGCAACGCCCGGTTGAGATCCATCATGATGTCGGGCAGGTTGTGGCGCTGGCCCGCCAGCAGCCGCAGCACGGCCCGCGCGACCCCGGTGACGTTGGCGGCTTCCGCGCCCTTGCCGCAGACGTCCCCGATGATGATCGTCCAGCCGCCGTCCGGATCCGGGACGAGGTCAAAGAAGTCACCGCCGACCTCCAGTCCGGCTCGCGCCGAGCGGTAGGACGAGCCGAGCTCGATCCCGTCGATGCGGGGCAGTTCGGGCGGCAGCAGCCCGGCCTGTAGCTCGCCGGTCACCTCCACCTGCTGGCGGAACAGGCGGGCGTTGTCGACCGTGAAGGCCGCGCGGCGGGCCAGGTCGGTGAGCAGTTCGATCTCGTCGGCCTCGAAGCTGTTCCCGGCGGCGCGGCCGAGGGTCAGCACACCCAGCACGCGGCGGCGGGCGCACATCGCGGCGATGACGGTGGGAGCGCCGTCGACGGTGGCCACCCGCACGGTGTCGGTGAGCGCCGCCCGCACGTGGGCGACCAGCGTCCCGGCCGGGTCGCCCGCCCAGGCGGACAGGGCACCGGCCGCGGCCTCGTCCACGTGGCCGACGGCGGCCAGTTTGATCGCGCCGTCGTCGCGCAGCAGGTGGACCGTGCACCAGCGGGCCAGCCGGGGCACGGGCAGGCGCGCGAGCAGGGCCAGGCTCCGCTCGGTGTCGAGGCTGCCCGCGAGCAGGTCGGACGCCTCGGCCAGGAAGGACAGCATGCCGATCCGACGTTCCTCGGCCCGCCGCAGATGGGCACCGCCGAGAGCCAGCGCCATCCAGCGGGCGACCAGCTGGATCCGCTCCTCGACATCGTCGTGGGCACCGTCATGGACATCGTCATGGACATCGCCATGAGCACTGTCGTGAACACCGTCGTGAACACCGCCGTGGACGTTCCCATGAACGCTGTCGCGCCCATGAACGCTGTCGCGGACACTGCCGTGGACGCCGTCCTCGTCGTCGAGCCGGTACCCGCGGGCCGCGCCGGTGGGCGCCCTGCCGGTGGGCGCAGGCAGGCCCGGTGCCCACAGCAACAGCTCTCCGACGATCCCGTCACGGGAGTCCAGCGGGATGCGCCGGGCGTCCCGCTCCGAGCCGGTCGGGCCGAAAGCCGCCACCACCTCCGCCGTTTCCGCCCGGTTACGGCTGCGCCGCACCAGGCCCGCCCCAAACGACGGCAGCGCGTCGAGGAACTGCGCCAGCAGCTCACCGACCTCCTCCTCGGCCGACAGGACGCGGGTGAGGGCCGGCGAGAGCAGCCGCGCCGGCCGGCGCGGGCCCACCACCGCG
>NZ_CEVIVC010000159.1:0-1151 GCF_982290645.1 Protofrankia sp. CiP1_Cm_nod4 | reverse complement strand
GGGTGCCGCTGAGCTCCCCGGGCCGTCGATGGCCGCCGGGCGGACGGCGGCGGGGGCGTGGCCGGGCTGGCCGGCGATCGGCACCGCGCCCAGTGCCAGGGGATAACGGTCACTGACCGCGACGATGAGTCGTCCGTTGTTGTGCCGGATGTCGACTGTCGCGTCGGTGCCGGCGTGCACGATCACGTTGGTCACAAGCTCGGTTACTAATAGTAGTATTATATCGACGGTATCGGCGTGGAGACGGCCGTGCAACGTGTCGATAATGAACCGGCGGGCCGATCTCGGTGAATCGATGACCGGTGGAAGTGTGAGGGTGCGGCGGAACCCCTCTTCGCCGAGCATGTGAAGCATGCCGGTCAGTCTCTCCTGTGTTGTCCGGTCATGAGGGATTGGCCGTCGCAGGGGGCGCGGCTGGCGGATCTTCCGAGCCGGTCCGGCCGGCACGCGCGGCACCAGGCCGGATGGATCCGCTATATCCGCACAGCAAGCCCTGACGGATACTGTCGCCGAGCACTGCTGGATGCTTGATGAACGGGCGCCGGTCCGTTCCGATGGTCTGCCAGACGTGAGAGATTCCCGCGCACGCCGGTTTGGAGGGCTCCACCATGACGATGGTGTCGGAATCCGCGCCCGTGGACGACCACTTCATCGACGATTTGCTCGGTGCGCTGACGGCGTTGTGCGCGGGTGACTTCTCCGTCCGTCTCGGGGAGCGGTCCGGCCGCGACGCGCTGGTCGCCCAGCGCTTCGACGAGCTGGCCGCCCTGCAGCAGCGGCACTCCGGGGAGCTGGAACGGGTCAGCAAGGTGATCCGGCGGGACGGCCGGCTGACCGAGCGGATGGCCGACCTCGGTTTCGAGGGTGGCTGGGCGCTGTCGAGCCAGGCGGTCAACTCGCTCATCGACGACCTCGCGCGCCCGACACACGAGGTCGCGCGTGTGATCGCGGCTGTCGCGGATGGCGATCTCTCGCAGCACATGGCGCTGGAGATCGCCGGACAGCCGGTGCGGGGTGAGTTCCTCACGATCGGCACGACCGTGAACACCATGGTGGACCAGCTCTCCTCGTTCGCGGACGAGGTTACCCGGGTGGCGCGGGAAGTGGGTACCGAGGGCAACCTGGGCGGCCAGGCACGAGTCAAGGGCGTC
>NZ_CEVIVC010000158.1:0-10468 GCF_982290645.1 Protofrankia sp. CiP1_Cm_nod4 | reverse complement strand
ATCCGCGGCTGCGTGACACCGAGCTGGTCGTCGCTTGCGACGTCGACAACCCGCTGCTGGGCCCGCACGGTGCCGCTGCCGTGTACGGCCCGCAGAAGGGCGCCACGCCGGACGATGTCGCCTTCCTGGAACAGGCGCTGACCAGGTGGGCGACGGTCGTGACGGCCGCGACCGGAACCGATCACCGGTGGGCCCCGGGGGCGGGCGCGGCAGGCGGCGTCGGCTTCGCCGCCCTGTCGCTGCTCGGTGCCCGGCTGCGTCCCGGGATCGACCTGATACTCGATCTTGTCGGCATCGACGACGTGCTGCGCGGCGCCGATCTGGTGGTGACGGGGGAGGGTGCGCTCGACGAGCAGACACTGCGCGGGAAGGCCCCGGCCGGGGTGGCGGCCCGGGCGCGTGCGGCCGGCGTACCGGTCGTCGCGGTGGCGGGGCGTTCGCTGCTGGATCCCCAGGCGCTGGCCGGTGCCGGTTTCTCGGCGGTGCGGACCCTCGCCGAGCTGGAGCCGGACATGCGGGTGAGCCTGTCGCAGGCGGCTGACCTGCTGCGCCGTCTCGCGCCCCAGCTGATCGAACGGTCCCGGCCGGCTGGCCCGTCCCGTCCCGCGGCCCCTACCCGTCCCGCTGGTCGTGCGGGGGCCGGCGACGGAACATGATCGCTGTTGGGACGCCGACGGCGAGCAGCGCCACGAACGCCGCGAGCGGGAGGAGCGCGCCACCGGAGCCCCCCGTCCGGGCGGCGCTCAGGGAACGCGCTATCCCATCGGCCTGCTCGGTGCTCTCCGTCGGCCTGGCCCGTTCGGTCTGGACCTCCCGCACGGATTCCACCGGTTGCACGGCGAAGGTGTATCCGGTCACGCTGCTACCGACCCGGTCGAGGACGATGTTGCTGAACGTGTCCGGGTGGAGGATCGTGCGGCCGGCGGATCCGCCGCGCGAGGTGTCCTGCCGGACGGCGTACACGCCTGGCACGAGGTCGTCGAACGCCCATTCCCCGGACGCGTCGGTGACGGTCTCCCGCAGGATGCCCGCCCCGTCCGGGCCCGTGCCGGTCAGTTGGATGGCCACCTCCGGAGCGGTGGCCTCGCCCGCGTCCCGCCGACCGTCGCGGTCGGCGTCCAGGTAGGCGTTGCCGCTGATACTGGAGCGGGCCGAAGCGCCGAAGTCGCCGAACGGCCTGAGCAGGCCGGCCAGCTGCCGATGACCTTCGCGGTTCGGATGGTAGATCAGGCTCTGGTCGAGGGCGAGGAAGCCGTCGAGGAACTCGTGTATCCAGCGGTCCGGATTCCGCTGGTCGACGGCGGGGTCCGGTTCGTGGCCGGCGAAACGGCATTTGACGGTGTCGACCACGGTGACGAAACGGCCCGGCGTGCCGACCGAATCCGCCGGTGGGGCGTCCGGTGAGCAGGTGTGTCCGGCGGGGTCGGACGGCCCGGTGAAGCCCGACGAACGGTTCACCGTGTCTGCGGCGGCGATCTGCATGCTGTCCCCGCGGTCGCCGAGTTCCCGGACCGCGGCGGACGGGTCGAAGACCGTCCCGTTCAGGGCGGCCTGCGCTCCTGGCGGCAGGTAGTGCTCCCGGCTGGACAGGTACGGATAGGTGACCAGGGCCACCCGGCCGCCGGGCGGCATCCGCTCCCGCAGGCGGGTGAGCAGGGTGACCAGGCGGCCACGGACCTCCGGGAGGTTGTCCGTCGCCTGCTCGGTGAGCCGTTCGCACTCGGCGATGTCCCCGGCGGGTATCCCGAAGGCCTTCGGGACGTCGAACGCGAAGCAGCGCAGCACGATGTCGGAGAACCGCACGTCGTTGCCGCCGATCGTCAGCAGGACCAGGTCGGTGCCCGGGCCGACCGCGTCGAGCTGTGGCGCGACCAGCCGGGTGCACGAGGCGGACGCGATGCCGTAGGCGACGTCGACCGGGCCGATATCGGCGGTTTCCTCCGGCCCGAAGCCGGCCGAGCAGTCCTGCCGCAGGCGGTCGAGGACGGCGGGATCGTAGGCGGTCTCGCCGATGCGCAGCGGGGTCCGGTAGGTGCGCTGGTCCATTCTGCGCGGGCTGAGAAGGTCGTTCGTGGTGGCGCCGCTGCACGCCCGGTTGACATAGGTGACGTCGTATCCGCGTTCGTCGTGCAGCCACTGGGCGTATTGTTCGCCCCAGTTCACCGTCGAACGGTGGCATCCACGTGGTCCGTCACCGGTGTCATAGGTGCCGGCACCCGCGCCGTTCCCGGCGGCGTACGAATCGCCGAGCTGGACGATCGAAAGATGGGGAGCCGCCACGTCCGCGGTGTTGCCCGGCCTGGGAGCGGCGGTTGGTAACGGGGTGGCCGGTAACGGGGTGGCCGGTAACGAGGTGGCCGGTAACGAGGTGGGCCGGGTGGTGGTGGCGGCGCTCGGTTCGGCGGCGGCCGGTCGTCCAGCCATGATCAGAACTGTGAAAAGAATCGCGGGGACGGCGATCCTGGCGGTGATCCGGAAAATCGGCCCACCCGTGCGGTGAAAGGAGGGCGACCGGTCTGTTCCCGCTTTTTCGGCCGCCCTCGACATGAGGACGGGTTCGGATCCGGCCACCGCGTCGCCCCCGAAGCTTGAGCCATCAGTGGTGCACCTGGAAGTGGCGCACCCGAAAGCGGCACACGTAGCAGTGCCGAATATATTCCGACGCGAAGAGTAACCGACTTGGTCGTGACAGGCAAGCGTCGTGACGGGCGGGCATGGCGTGGGGCGGGAGCGCCCGTCCTCGGGGCCCCCGCCCGCGTGGGCGGAGCGTAGGCGTAACGCTCTCACGCCATCGGGCCCCGCCCGCGTGGGCGGAGCCATGATCGCGCGGCCTTCGGCCTGGTGCCGGCGTCGGCCGTCGGGGGCGCGATCATGGCAATCCGGGTCTCTACGCGGTCGTGTCCGTCGGAGCCACCTTTCGTTGTTTTTCTGTAGTTTATATTTTTTATTCTTGTTGTTTATATTTGGCGGCGACCGTGTCGTCGGTCGATGTGAGTGCTGACGTCAGGCCATGATCCGCGCTCCGGGCCGTGGCCGCGGCGTCACACCCAGGCGCGCCGCCGCCGCCGCGACGACACGGCGCGATACCGCTGCCAGCCACCGGCGACGCCTTCGTCGTCGCATTCCGGCTGGAATTCCGGCTCGCCGTGGCGGGCCGGTACGAACACCGGCTCGCGGAATTCGCGGGTGATGTCCGTCGGCGGTTCCTCGCAGCTGTCGGCCCTGGCCGGGGCGACGGTTTCCGCGGCCAGCGCGTCGATGTCCTCCAGGGCCCGGCGGATGTCCGCCGCCAGCCGGTCGGCGGCCTTCGAGCTCGGTGCCTGGATGCACAGGCACTGGATATGGCGTTGTGCCTCCTGAATCGCTGTGGTTACGGCGGAAATCTCCTTCCGCAGGCTTGCCGACTGCACGATTCGCCACCTCCGTGGTACTCCGGTCACCGGTCGACGATGGTCCGGGCAAATGCCCGTATCCGTGGGGAGCCACCGTGCCGGTCATGTGCGTGAAATATTGCGTTCACATGGCAGTATGATCCGGATGGCGGTGAACCGGCCAGTGGGAGGGACTTTTTTCCCGTCGCGACGTGCCTGAAGTCGGTCACCGGCCCATTCGGGCATGGCCTGGCCGGCCGTGGGTTACGGTTGGTCGGCCAGTGCCTGCCGCGCCGCGGCACCGGCCGCCGCGGCACCGGCCGCCGCGGCACCGGCCGCCACCGTGCCGGCCGCCTTGGTACCAGACCTCCTGGCCCCGGCTGCCTTGCTCCCGGCTGTCTTGGTGCCAGCCGCCTTGGTACTACCGGCGGCCGTGGCGTTGGCGGCCACGGCGTTGGCGGCCATGGCGCTGACAGCCTCGGCCACGGCCGGCATCACGCGCTCGTCGAAGACGCTCGGCACGACGTAGAGCGGGTTGATCTCGTCCTCGCGCAGCACCGCCGCCAGCGCGTGGGCCGCGGCGAGCAGCATGTCCTCGGTGATGTCATGGGCCCGGGAGTCCAGCAGCCCGCGGAAGACACCGGGAAAGGCCAGCACGTTGTTGATCTGGTTCGGCTCGTCCGAGCGGCCGGTCGCGACGACCGTCGCGTACATCCGGGCGTCCGCCGGGTCGACCTCGGGGTCCGGGTTGGCCAGCGCGAAGACGATCGCGCCGTCGGCCATGGCCGCGATGTCCGCGCCGGTGAGGATGCCCGGCGCGGACACGCCGATGAACACGTCGGCGCCGCTCAGGGCGTCCCGCAGCGTCCCGGTGAGCCTGTCCGGGTTGGTGCGCGCGCAGATCCACCGGCCGTTGTCGTCCAGGTCCTCGCGGGCCGGCGAGATGATCCCGCCGATGTCGGACACGATCACGCTGCCGCCCGCGCGGCCCGCGCCGGCCCGCAGCAGCAGGCGCAGGATGGCCGTGCCCGCCGCGCCCGCCCCGCTGGTGACGATCCGTACGGAGCCCAGTGACTTGCCGACGATCCGCAGCGCGTTGGTGAGGGCTGCGAGGACGACGATCGCGGTGCCGTGCTGGTCGTCGTGGAAGACCGGGATGTCGAGCAGGCCGCGCAGCCGCCGTTCGATCTCGAAGCAGCGGGGCGCGGCGATGTCCTCGAGGTTGATGCCGCCGAAGACGGGCGCGAGCAGCGCCACCGTGCGCACGATCTCGTCGGTGTCCTGGGTGTCGAGGCAGATCGGCCACGCGTCGATGTCCGCGAACCGTTTGAACAGCGCGGCCTTGCCCTCCATCACCGGGATCGCGGCGATGGGGCCGATGTTGCCCAGGCCGAGCACGGCCGAGCCGTCCGAGACCACCGCGACGCTGTTGTGCTTGACCGTCAGCCGCCGGGCGTCGTCGGGCCGGTCGGCGATGGCCAGGCACACCCGGGCGACACCGGGAGTGTAGGCCATGGACAACTCGTCGCGGGTCCGCAGCGCGACCTTGCTCGCGACCTCGATCTTCCCGCCGAGGTGCAGCAGGAACACCCGGTCACTGACCCGCCGGACGACGAAGTCCGGCATGCGGCGCAGGGTCTCGGCGATGGCCTGTGCCTGCTCGGCGTCGACGCACAGGCAGGTCATGTCCAGCACGAGCCGGCCCGCGTGCGACTCCGCGACGTCGAGGGCGGTGACCACCGCGCCCAGCTTGCCGACAGCGGTGGTGATCTTGCCGACGATCTGTGACGATGCTGGTACGTCAAGGCGCACTGTTATCGAGAACGAAACGCTGGGGACGGCCACGAACGTGCTCCATCTGTCGTTCGAGCGACAACGTGGGCAGGTGCCCGCATCGATGCTCGCAGCCGCGGCCCCGCATCCGGCGTAGGCCGGTGCGTGGCAGCAAAGATCACAGGGAGTGGGGAGCGGCGGGAGCGGGGATACCCGGCGCGGGACGCCGGCCTTGCCCGGCCCACGCCATGACACGCCCACGCCGGGACACGCCCGCCCCGGGACGGACCGCCGACCGGGCGGGGGCGCCACCCCATACGGCTCCTTTCCGCTGCCCGGGCAGGCAAACGGCGGCGGCGGGAGCCCGCCCGGAACCCGGACGCCGCCGGGCGCGGGCCGGGATCCCGATCCCGCCACCGGCGGAACCGGGCCGGCTCAGAACACCGCCGTGCCGTGGACGGGCGACGACGCCCGGGCATGGTGACGGCGCGGGATGCGCCCGGCCCGCGCGGCGAACCGTCCCGCGGTGACGCCGGCCGCCATCGCCGCCGCCATCAGGGCGGGATCCTGGGCGCGGGTCACCGCCGACGCCAGCAGGACGGCGTCACAGCCGAGCTCCATGGCCAGCGCCGCGTCCGAGGCGGTGCCGATCCCGGCGTCCAGGACGACCGGGACCTCCGCCTCGGCGACGATCAGCTCGATGTTGTGGGCGTTGCGGATGCCGAGCCCGGTCCCGATGGGCGCGCCCAGCGGCATCACGGCCGCGCAGCCGACCTGCTGCAGGCGCCGGGCGAGCACCGGGTCGTCGTTGGTGTAGGGCAGGACGGTGAAACCCTCGGCGACGAGGCGTTCCGCCGCGTCGAGGAGCTCGATGGGGTCCGGCAGCAGGGTCTGCTCGTCCGCGATCACCTCGAGTTTCACCCAGTTCGTTCCCAGCGCCTCCCGGGCGAGCTCGGCGGTGAGGACGGCCTCGTGGGACGTGCGGCAGCCGGCGGTGTTGGGCAGCACCCGCACGCCGCAGCGGGCGAGCATGTCCAGCGTCGACCCCGGGGTGGTGGTGTCCACCCGGCGCATGGACACCGTGCACATGTCCGTGCCGGAAGCCCTGATCGCCGCTTCCATGACGGCGAGGCTCGGCGCGCCGCCGGTGCCCAGGATCAGCCGGGAGCCGAGCTCCTCACCGGCGATCGTGAACGCGTCGTCGGCCATGTCAGCCTCCCTGGGTGGCGGTCAGGATCTCCACGTGCTGGCCGGCGCGCAGCTCCAGGTTCTCCCACCGGCTGCGGGGGGCGACGACGCCGTCGACCGCGGCGGCGCTCCCACGGCCGTTGGCGGAAACGCTCATCATGATCATGAGCTGGTGCAGCGTGGTACCGGCCGGCACCTGCATGGCCTTGCCGTTCACGGTGAGAGTCATCTGACGTCCTCCCTGGTCGACCGGTTCTCGACGGCCTGGTCATCGGCGACGCGTCCCTCGCCGGCCCGGTCCCCGGCATACTCGACGGCCCGGTCGACGGTGCGGTCGATGGCATGGTCGAACCGGGCCGGGGTGAAGGCGGCGGCCTCGCCGGGCAGGGCGCCGTCCGCCAGCAGGCCGGCGATGGCGTCCGCCGTCACCGGGGTGAGCAGCACGCCGTTGCGGTAGTGGCCGACGGCGAGCAGCAGCCCGGGCAGCCGGGACGGGCCGATCAGCGGTGCGTTGTCCGGTGAGGCGGGCCGCAGGCCGGTGCTGACCTCCTCCAGCTCCGCCTCACCCACCGCCGGGACGAGGGCCTGGGCGTCCCGGAGCAGCTCGTACACGGCGCCCGCGCGGGGCCGCAGGTCGAAGCCGGCCTCCTCGCTGCTGGCCCCCACCACGATCCGGCCGTCGGCGCGGGGCACCAGGTACACCGGGTGGCCGCGTACTGTGCCCCGCAGCACACAGGTCAGCGGCGGCGGCCCGACGGTACGCAGCCGCAGGGTCTGGCCCTTGACCGGGCGGACCGCCGGCAGCACCCCGGGCGGCAGCCCGTCGATCCGGCCCGACCACGCTCCGCAGGCGAGGACGGCCACCGGCGCGGTCAGCTCGGTGCCGTCGGCCAGCTCCAGCCCGACGACCCGGTCGCCGCGCAGCAGCCACCGCCGCGCGGCGGCGGGGAGCAGCGTCACCCCCTCGGCCACGCAGGCCCGCAGCAGCGCGCCGTGCAGCAGCCGGTTGTCGATCTGGTGATCGTCGGGTGCCGCCAGTGCGCCGGCCAGGCCGCTCGCCGACGCCGGGACGCGGGCGCGCAGCTCGCGCCGGGTCAGCAGCTCGGTGCGCAGGCCCAGCGAGCGCGCGAAGCCGTGGATGTCGCGCAGACCGGCCATGTCCGCGCTGTCCCAGGCCGCGACCAGCGTCCCGCAGCGCAGGTAGCCGACCTCGGTGCCGCTGCTGCGCTCCAGCTCCGCGACGAACGTGGGGTAGCGCTGTGCCGACGCCATGTTCAGCGCGAGCAGGGGCTGCTCACCGTAGTGGAGCTCGCTGAGGGGGGCGAGCATGCCCGCGGCCGTCCAACTGGCCCCCGATCCCGGCGCGGGATCGACGACGGTGACTGTCAGCCCGCGCAGACGCGCGCGCCACGCCACGCCGAGCCCGATCACACCGGCGCCGGCGACGATGACGTCCGGCCGGGATCCCGCCGCGCCCCGGCCGTTGGCCCCGGCCGCGCGCGCCGGCGCAGCAGCTGCGCCTGGCGGCATGATGGCTGCCGGCATGAGCCTCCTTATACACTTGGGGTGTCGTTATCCTCACCGATACCGCTCACCCGATACTGTCAGCCTCAATCGCAAGTCTGGCCTGTCCCGCAGCGGTGGGCAGCGGAAAGACGTCCCGCTGGTGGGTGGGTACCCGCCATAGGCTGAATCATGATGATCGGATTTATCGTGGTGGTACCGGGCGTGACGGTGCCGAACAAGGAGATACCGGATATCGTGGTAACGCCTGACGGCGCTCCGCATTTAGTCCGTGCCCGACCAGCCTGCGAGCAACGGGCCTGCACGCAACGGGCCTGCGCCCGGCGGTTGCCGACGGACGGGTGCGTTGGCCCGCGCGGCCGGCGATCCACCGGAGGTGGCCCGGCCGGGGGCGCGGGCCACCCGGCCCGGCGGCTGCCGGCGATGGCCGTCCGCCTCGTAACATGATCGACGGTTACGGTCTGCTGGAGCCGATCGGCTACGGCGGGTTCAGTACGGTCTACCTGGGCCGGCAGGAGATCTTCGACCGCCGGGTCGCGATCAAGGTGATGAACGCCGTCCTCACCGATCCCGACGCGAAGCGGCGGTTCCTGCGTGAATGCCGGGTGACCGGGCGGCTGACCGGTCACCCGAACATCATCTCGGTTTTCGATGCCGGGACGACCCGGGACGGGCGCCCCTACATCGCGATGGAGTACATCGCGGGCGGGTCGCTGGCCGACCGGCTGGCCGACGCCGGGCGACTGGACGTCGAGGAGGTGCTGCGCGTCGGTGTGCAGGTGGCCGACGCCCTCGTGACCGCCCACCGCCACGGCGTCCTGCACCGTGATCTCAAACCGGCGAACATCCTGCTCCGCGAGTCCGGGACCGCCGTGCTCAGCGACTTCGGCATCGCCGTGGCCGAGAGCGCGGCGGAGAACACGACCGCGTCGGTGGCGTTCACGCCCCGTTACACGCCGCCCGAGGTGCTCCAGGGCGGGGAGCACAGCATCGCCTCCGACATCTTCGGGTTCGGCGCCACCCTCTTCACCCTGCTGGCCGGACAGCCGCCGTTCACCGGCCGGGTCCCGGCGCAGCTGCTGCGGGAGATGCTGGACGGGCCGCCGCCGGCACTGCCCGACGAACTGGCCGGCAGCGTCCCCGACGAGCTGGTCACGCTGGTGCGGCGGGCCCTCGCCGCCGCGCCGGACCAGCGTCCCGCCACCGCCGCGGCTGTGCTGGCGGAACTGCGCGCGACAGCCGCCGTCCGCGACGGCCAGGCCGGCACGCCCATCTCCGCGGACGGTCCGGCGGACGGTCCGGAGGCGGCATCGGCGATCACCAGCCATCTCGCCGCTCCCGTTCCCGAGCCGCCGCTGCCCTCCGCGCCACCTGGCGGGACGCGCGCGGCGCCGGCCCGGCCACCACACCCGGGCTCGGGCCGCGCCGCCGGCGGGGACGCGCCACCGGCCGGGCCGGCGTCCGCCACGCCGGCGGCCGGCCCGGAACCCGCCATCTCGCAGCCGGCTGTGCCGGACCCGGCCGGCCTGGCGTCCGCCACGCCGGCGGCCGGCACCGCCGAGCCTGTCGTGCCGGCCGCCGCCGGGCCGGGGAAACGCCGCCGTGCGCTGGGCGTGCTGGTACCGGTGGTGGGCGGCTTCGCGCTGGCGGCACTGCTGCTGTTGCTGGTACCGGGGCTCGGGCTGCGTTCCCCGGATCCGAGGGTGACCATCTCGGCGGCTCCGCCGTCCGCGCCGGGCGGTGCCACCCCCAGCGCGTCCGCCGCCGCCTCGGCCGCCCCGGCCGCATCGGCTTCCGTCGCGGGGCCGCCGGGCAGCCAGGTCCCGGGTACGGGGGCGCCGGTCGTCCTGCCTCCCCCCGCGGCTTCGTCGGTGCCCGCCAGCGCCGTCCCGTCGCAGCCGGATCCTGCGACAAGCTGCGCACCACGCAACCGGAACGTCACGGACTACGCCGGACGGACCTTCCCCACGTACAACTGCCGTACCTACGTCGGTTCGGCCGTCTACGCCAACGTCCAGGCCGGGCAGGAGCCGCAGGAGCTCGACGACAGCGGCTACATGAACGCCGCGCCAGCCGTCTGGGTGGTCTGCCAGCTGCGGGGCCGGGCTAATCCCGTGGTACAGGGCAACACCAACACCTGGTGGCTGTACACCCAGGGTGATAGTTCCCGGCCCAACACCCATGGCTACCCGGCCGCCTGGGGGTATCTGCCGGCGACCGTGGTGGCCCAGGGAGGGCAGGACGAGCCGATCCCCGGGGTGCCCACGTGTTCGTCGTACCTGTAGGGCCCCGGCTGCCGGCAGGGGCCGGCGCGGGGGTGGCGTCTCGCCCCGCGCGGGGCGCCCCGGCGGCGGTCGGACCGGCCTGTCGCGCCTCCCGCCCGGTGCTCCGCTCCGCGGCGGCGTCCTGCCTCGTGCCCCTGGCGTCCGGCCTCGTGCCCCCGGGTTTCGTCAGGCTCGTGAACGGTGTGGGAAGGTGTCCGGCATGACGTACCTGCCAGGCGTCGAGGAGGCAGCGTCGTGGTGGCCGGCCCGTCCGACCGGGCGTGCCGGGCAGGCCGGACGGGCCGGGAACCGGGCCGGGGATGCCGGCGGGCGGGCCGGGAACGCCGG
>NZ_CEVIVC010000157.1:8518-11216 GCF_982290645.1 Protofrankia sp. CiP1_Cm_nod4 | reverse complement strand
GCCCGCCTGGCGGCGAGCCGACCTTTGCGTCACTTGTGGTCATGCGCCTCCCCCTCGTCAGCGGTTGGGCCTGACACGCGCCGCGGGAACGGTCCGGCGGCGCGCCTGAGCAGGTCTGCTCTGCAAATTCCTGAGCCTCCGGCCGCACGGAGCAGTAATGATCATGCAGCCTTCACCCTCACGGTTCCCCCTGGTGCCCCGGAGGCTGTGCGGGCCTCCGGCGACGCGCGACAGGCACGGCGCCGCCTTCGGCCCTCCGGCGGCCCGGGGGCCCGGGGGCCTTCCGGGCCGGCTCCCGGGACCCCGGGCTCGAAAAACCATGGCCGCACCGCATCCGGCCGGCCATCCGATATGCGGCACGCCCTTTTTCGGCGTGTGCCCCACATGATTCCCCGATCCAACCGATATGACCCCGTTACCGCCTGTCCGGGTACTGTGCGGACCCTCACATCCATGAGGGACACCGCCATGCCGCGGGACGTGCCATGGGAGTCCTCCCCTACCGCCGGCCACGCCGCGGCCGGGCACGGCGTCCGTCTCCTCCGTCGCGCGATGCATCACCCGCGGTCCGGGCCGGCCTCCCCGTCGTCCCGAGCGCTTCTAGCCGAAGACTCCCGCCAGCCGCCGGTAGAGCGCTGGCGCCGTCCCGTGGACACGGGCGGCAAGCGACAACCAGCGCGGCACCCAGATCTCGGCCTGGCCCCGCCCGGTCGCGAGCAGCATGCGCTCGGCGACAAGGCGAGCCGGTTGCAGGCGTGGCCACCTGCGTACGTAGGGCGCTCCACGACGACGGAAGAAGGCCGTGTCGACGACCCCCGGGAAACACAGGGTGACCGTTACGCCACGGCCGGAGACCTCAGAGCGCAGCGCATTGGCGAACCCGACCAGCGCGGCCTTGGTTGCCGAATAGGCGACCTCACCACGCACCCCCAACGCTCCGGCGACGCTGCCGACCAACAGGATGCGCCCGTGCCCACGGTCGAGCATGGCCGGGAGCACCGCGCGGACGAGCGCCATCGGCGAGAGCACATTGACCGCCACAAGCTCGGCAAGGGCCTCATGGGAAAGCTGGTCGAACGGGCCGGCCGAGCCGAGGCCGGCCGCGCACACCAGCAGATCGAGATCACCGAGGAGGTCCTCGCTGCGGGAGGCCACGGTGGCCTCGGCACCCGGGACCGACAGGTCCACCGCGATCCGGTGACCGGAGGTGGACGCGGCGACCTCGTCGAGCGCGACACCGTTGCGGCCGACCAACAGAACCTTGCAGTTCATCTCGCCGAGCAGCAGCGCCGCCTCCCTGCCGATTCCGCTGCTCGCGCCGGTGACAAGCGCTGTCCTGGGCGGCCATCCCCGGCTGCCCGCGAAGCGGGACTGCTCGGCGACGACGTGCAGGCGGCTGTCCGGAACCGTGGGACGGGCCGGTGTATACACAACAAAACCCTCCGGTCGCGCGGTGGTCGCCTCCTCCCGGGTGGGAGACGGTCGCGGTCAGGCCCTCGGAACCTGGGTGTCGCCAGCGCTGACGACAAACGGTCGGCCCCACGTACGGCCCAGCCCTATTTCATCGCCCCACGGCCGGAACGTCCATCGTCAGGTGGACGACACGGCCCCGAAAGCCTTGTCGGACCCGTCACGGCAACGACGGATCCACACTGCAGGCACTACATGACATCCGGTCGACATTCATCCAGAATTCGATTGTCGACCGGTGGCTCCCATCACACCGGTACGCGGCATCGGAACACGGATTTTTCGTGGCCGACATGCCACAGCCCGCCGCCTGGCCCTTGACATCAAGACCCTTGACATCAAGGATCTGATGCGCTCCGGCGGGCGCCGATGTAACTAGAAGAATTCAATCGCATCACCTGGACGTATCCCAGCATTACTGAAGGTGCCACCCGGCGCCTCCACCGCCTCCGTGTAAGCGGTGCCAGCCCGGTAGATCTTACAACTGCCGGGATCCTCTTCGACACATGGCGTCATCTCATGGATCGCCACCACCCGCCCGTACCGGGAGAACACGACCGAGAGCGGGATCAGGGTCCGATACATGTAGAAACCATCCGTCGACTCCCCGCCGAAGACGAACAACATGCCGGTTCCGGGCAGCAGCGACGTGCGGCCCATCAGCCCGCGCCCACGGGCGGCCGGCGTCTCGGCGACCTCGACGGCGAGGGCCACCGCCCCCACCCGCACCCGGCGGGCCGCCGAGCCCGCCCCGGCCCGTGCCGGGCCGTCGGCGGCGGCGGCGTCGGCGTCGGCGTCGGCGGCGGTGTCGGCGGCGGTCACCGCGGGGCCGACGGCCGGGCCCCCCGCCGACGGCGGCGACCGGACCGGAGCGGCCTGCGACCACGGCGCCCACAGCCAGGCGGCGCCCCCGACAGCGATCGCCAGGGTCACCACCGAAAGCACGTAACGTGATCGGAGCATCATCAGCAGGATACCCGGCCACAGTACGTCCACTACTAAAAGATATTTCTAGATTACTAAAAGTAGTATATTGATCTGTCTTCGCACCGCCGGTAGCCCGGCTCGAGGTGCCCCGGCAAGAGTCCCCGGGCAGCCCAGGCAGCAACAGGGCAGCAGCGGATAGGAGACAGGCGAGGACGAGCCCGGGCGGACGCCGCCGGCGTCGATGGCCTACCCGGCGGGCTCGAGAGCGTCCCCGGCAGGCTCGAGAGCGTCCCCGGCGGGC
>NZ_CEVIVC010000157.1:1670-8168 GCF_982290645.1 Protofrankia sp. CiP1_Cm_nod4 | reverse complement strand
GAGAGCGCCGAGAGCGCCGAGAGCGGCTTCGACGACCTCGCGCCGGACGTCCTCCGGAACGAGCGGCCGGCCGGCGCCGGCCTCCCCGGGGCAGGTCTCCCCGAGGCAGGCGCCGGTGGCCCCGGCGCCGGCGGCAGCCAGCGTCCGCCGCTCCAGCGCGGCGCCGAAGATGCCTGCCTGCACACAGGCGACCGCGCAGCGGGCCCGCAGGATACGTGACGGAGTGGGCTCCGGCCCGGCCAGGGCGGTCACGATGGCGTCCCGGTACGAGGCGATGTCACCCTTGCCGATCCGCCGGTAGATCACTGACGGATCGTCGACGAAGGCGGACAGCAGCGCGCCCGGACCGGCCATCGCCTCGACCAGTCCCTCGATGATCGACCGAGCCGGTACCGGTGGATCAACGCGCGAGAGATCGCTCACATGGCCGAACGCCTCCACGAACGGCCGCACCGCCGCGTCCAGAATCATGTCCTTGGACGCGAAGTGGTAGTAGAGAGCGGCCTTCGTCATACCAAGGCGCTGTGCAATGTCACGGATTGATGTCCCTGCGTAACCTCGTTCGTTGAACAGCTGTACGGCGACGGCAAGGATCCGGTCACGTGTGTCCGCAGCGTGAGAACGCGGCGCGCGACCGGGCATCGTCGCCATGCACCCCTCTCCGCGGGAGGTCCGGAGCGGAAACCTGTAGCCATCCTGACAATATCCCCTCCTACTGACCGATCGGTAGACTACCCCGACCGACCGATCGCCCAGAACGCCCGGGGACACCGGCGTTCTGCGCTGACCCTGACCCGTCCATCGGCCCAGACCCGGGGGGAAACCCGTGGCATCGCTCGCGCGTTGGTGCTTCCGTCACCGCTGGATCGTCCTGCTGCTGTGGTTCGCAGCCCTGCTCGGCTTCGGGACGGCCGCATATGCTGCCGGCACGGACTACAAGAACAACTTCTCCCTTCCCGGAACCGAGTCCCAACAGGCGATCGACCTGCTCGAACGGGAGTTCCCCGCCGCCGCCGGCGAGACCGCGAGCATCGTGCTGCACGCCCGCACGGGCACCCTCTACAACCCGCTGCTCGAAGCCGACGTCGTCCCGATGCTCGAGCGGGTCGCGCGCCTGCCACACGTGGTCGCCGTGATCAGCCCGTACGACCCGCCGGGCGTCGGCCAGTTCACCCGGGACGGCCGGACCGCCTACGCCACGGTCGCGCTGGACGACCAGGCCGTCGACATCCCCCGCTCCGACCTCAAAGCGATCATCGACACCGCCCGCGCTGCCGACAGCGGGGCGCTGCAGGTCGAGATGAGCGGGACCGCGGTCGCCATCGTCGAACAGCCGCAGCAGAACACCAGCGAACTGCTCGGGGTGGTGGCCGCCGCGATCATCCTGTTCATCGCCTTCGGGACCCTGCTGGCGATGACGCTGCCCCTGGTCGCCGCGGTCATCGCGCTCGGTGTCGGGATGGCCGGCATCGGCCTGGTCTCCCACGTGATGTCCGTCGCCCAGTTCGGGCCGACACTGGCGACCCTCATCGGCCTGGGCGTGGGCATCGACTACGCGCTGTTCATCGTCAACCGGCACCGTATCGGCCTGCGGGCGGGCAAGACCCCGGAGGAGGCGGCCGTCACCGCCATCAACACCTCCGGGCGGGCCGTCCTGTTCGCGGGGATGACCGTCTGCATCGCGCTGCTGGGCATGTACGCGCTCGGGGTCACCTTCCTCTACGGTGTCGCGGTCTCCGCGGCCCTTGCCGTCTCGCTGACCATGGCCACCGCGGTCACGCTGCTCCCGGCGCTGCTGAGCTTCTACGGGATGAAGGTGCTCGGGCGGGCCGAGCGGGTGAAGCTCGCCCACATGGGCCCCGAGCCCGAGCACGCGTCCGGCTTCTGGTGGCGCTCGGCCCGCCGGATCGAACGGCGCCCGGCGGTCTACGCCGTGCTGTCAGCCGCCCTGATCATGATCACCGCGCTGCCGTTCTTCTCGCTGCGGCTGGGCACGGCCGACGAAGGCAACGGATCGCAGTCCAAGACGTCCCGGCGCGCCTACGATCTGCTGGTCGGCGGGTTCGGGCCCGGGTTCAACGGGCCGTTCAGCCTCGTCACGGAGATCCACTCCCCCGCCGGCCTCACGGCCCTGGAGACGGTGGTCACCGAACTGCGCACCGAGCCAGGGGTCGCCTTCGTCTCACCGGTACAGCCGAGCCCGAACGGGCAGGCCGCGATCGTGGCGCTGTTCCCGGCCACCAGCCCGCAGGACGCCAGGACCGCCGCGCTGCTCAGGCGGCTGCGCGAGACGACCATCCCGCGGGTGACCGCGGGCACCGCCCTGGACATCAAGATCGGCGGTGTGACCGCGACCTACCAGGACTTCTCCGACGTCCTGACCAGCAAGCTCCCGCTGTTCATGGGAGTGGTCGTGGCGCTGGCCTTCCTGCTGCTGATGGCGGTGTTCCGCAGTGTCGTCGTACCGCTGACCGCGTCGGTGATGAACCTGCTGGCGGTCGGCTCGGCGTTCGGGGTGATCGTCGCGATCTTCCAGTGGGGATGGCTCGCGAGCCTCATCGGGGTCAAGGGCGGCCCGGTCGAGCCCTTCCTGCCCGTGATGCTCTTCGCCATCCTCTTCGGGCTGTCCATGGACTACGAGGTGTTCCTGGTCAGCCGGATCCACGAGGAGTGGCTCGTGCGCCGGGACAACCGGATCGCGGTCTCCCTCGGGCAGGCCGAGACCGGCCGCGTGATCACCGCCGCTGGCGCGATCATGACTCTTGTCTTCGCGTCCTTCATCCTCGGGGCCGACCGGGTGATCAAACTGTTCGGCCTCGGGCTCGCGGTGGCCGTCCTCATCGACGCGTTCATCGTCCGGGCGCTGCTGGTGCCCGCGCTCATGCACCTGTTCGGGAAGGCGAACTGGTGGCTGCCGTCCTGGCTGGACCGGATACTGCCGAAGGTCTCGGTGGAGTCGGCCGAGGAGATCGAGGAGATCCGCAACACTCCCGTGCCCGCCGAGGTCATCACCCCCGCGGACGAGGAGGACAGCCCCCGCGACCAGGCGAGCGCGTCCACTCACACCCCACCGGCCCACCGGGCCGACCACCACGCATAGCCCGTCAGGACGTCGCGGCAATCCGTGACAATATGGACAATCCATGACAACATAGCTGAAAGCAACCAGAGGCAGCAACCGGCGCAGAGCCGGTCTGTACACGCACCATCCGCAGTTATTACGCTGCGGAGTCATGAAGAAGCAGAAGGTTGCTAAAAGGCGAGAGTTCCCGCTCGTGACGGTGGCCGCGGCCGCCGCCGGGCCCGAGCCGCCCTCTGGGCCGCGGCTGTCGCCCGGGCCGGAGCCGCGTCGACGGTGACCACGCCTCCGGCCCAGGCCGCGGACGCGGAGCAGCCTCCGCCGCTGGAGCGGGCCCGGCGGCGGCTGGGCAGGGCGCGGCTGCCGCTGCTCGGCATCGCCGTGTTCGTGCTGCTCCTGGCGCTGGCGGTGTCATGGACGGCGGTACGCGGCCTGCTCGCGCGATCGCATCTGCGGACCGCCCAGAACGAGATCGCCGCGTTGGACCAGGCGCTGCAGGCCGGCGACAAGCCGTCCGGTGACGCGCTGCGCGCCCGGGTGAACATGATCGCCACGGAAACCGCGGCCGCCCGGGAGCTGACCGGCGACCCGCTGTGGGCGCTGGCCGGCCACGTCCCGGCGGTCGGCTGCCCCAGCCGCTCCGTCCGCTCCCTGGTGACCGCGCTGGACCAGCTGCTCCAGGACTCGCGCGCCCTGTTGGACCCCACCGGATCCGTCCTCGACCTGGACGCCCTGCGCACCGGCACCACCATCGACACCGGCCGGATCGCGGCCGCCCGGCCGGCCGCCGCGTCCACGCATGCCGCGATCAGCCAGTTCCGCCGGCGGCTCGCGGCGACGCCGGGCTGCGGGGCGACCGGAGCCCGCCTCGGGCTCGCCGACGCCCGCCAGAAGGGTCTGCGCCACGCCGAACGGCTCGAGCGCGCCGCCGCCACGCTGGAGCTGGCGACCCGGCTGGTGCCGCCGATGATGGGCGCCGACGGGCCGCGCCACTACCTGCTGGTCGTCCAGAACCCGGCCGAGTCCCGGGCCACCGGGGGCATCATCGGGGCCTTCGGCCTGCTGACCGCCGTCAACGGCAGGCTTGAGCTCACCGGCATCTCCGGCAACGGCCACCTGCCCGGCGGGCCGACCCAGCGGGTGCCGGCCATGGCGCTCCCGCCCGAGCTCGAGAACATGTACGCGGACGCGTGGCCGACCCAGGTCTGGGCCAACGCCAACCTCACCCCGCACTACCCGACCGTCGGCAGCTTCTACACGGCGCTCTACCAGGCGGGCACGGGTGTGCGCGTCGACGGGACGGTCAGTGTCGATCCGACGACGCTGTCCTATCTGCTGGCCGCGACGAGGCCGGCGGTCCTGCCGGGCGGGCGGAGCGTCCCGGCCGGCTCGCTCGTCGAGCTCGTGGAGTCACGGGCGTACGCCGAGATCGGCGACGCCCGGCAGCGGGACGACTTCTTCGCCGCCGTGGGGCGGGCCGTCTACGACGCGGCCGCGTCCGACGCGGGAAACACCTCGGCGCTGCTGTCCGCGCTGGGGCGGGCCGCCACCGAAGGGCGTCTGCTGGTATCCAGCAACCATCCGGCGGAACAGGGAATCCTTGCGACGACCGCGTTGGGCGGCGCGCTCCCCGATGGTGACGGCCCTTATCTCGCGGTGGTGACGCAGAATGCCGCGGCCGGCAAACTCGACTACTGGCTGCGGCGCGGCACCGACTACCGCAGTGTCCGTCGTCCCGACGGCTCCGCGGACGTAACGATCACGATACGGGTCACGAACGCGGCACCGGCCGGGCTGAGCGCCTACGTCCGCAACCGGAGCGACCAGCCTGTTCCCGGTCAGCCTGGCGCGGGTCCGCCCGGCGCCGGTCCGCCCGGGCCCCTCGGGCAGGGCGCACCCCCGGCGGGCAACCCGGACGCGCAGAACCTGCTGTCGCTGGCGGTGTACACCGGCGTGGGCAGCGGGCTACAGGCGGCCACCCTGGACGGGCTTCCCGTCCACCTGCGCCGTGGCGTCGAGCGGGGCCATCCGGTGCTTTCGACGCCGCTGTCGGTCGACCGCGGGCAGACCCGCACGCTGGTGCTGCGGATCTGGGAACCGGTGGCCAGGCCGGTCCTGCTCCTGCGGCCGCAGCCACTCGCCGTCCCTGAAACCGTCACCACATCAGGTATACGTTCTGTCGCCCCATGGTCACAGAATCCCAGATGACACGCCGAGTAGCATAGACACGGAAAGTAGCGATCTATAAGCTGACAGTGTTCATGTTCAGGCTGCTTATACCAGCAGACCCGACAGTGGGAGTACATCCATGAGATTCCGTCGATTGGGAGCGGCTCTGCTCGCCGCCGGCTGTCTGCTGGCGCTCGGCGTGACATCGGCGTCCCCGGCCGTCGCCCAGCCCTATCCGCCCCCCTTCCGGTGCACCGGCTTCCTGGACAGAGGCACGGTGACACCGAGCCCGGTCGTAACCAACGCGTCCTTCACTTTCGGTGGATGTGGTTACGCTCCCGGCTCGACCGTCCAGCTCTACAGCAACTTCCAGTACTACGGGAGCACGACCGCGGACGGCGATGGCCTCATCCTGGCCACGCTGACGGCCCCGCCCACGCGCGGTGTGCTCAGGCTCACCGCCGTCGGCCAGGCCCCCAGCGGGCGGCTGCGGGTCACCGTTGCGATCATCCCGGTCCGCGCCGGCTGACAACCGCCGCCCAGGCCGTGTCCGACGGAGATCTGACGGCGAGTGGCTGCCCGAACGCAGCCCACGCGGTCGAAGATCCATCGGATGCGGCCCAGGGCGGTGAGCCGGTCACGCCGAGCCCCCTGCCGTCCCTCACGTCGTCCCTCACTCGTCCCGCTACGTAGCCCCCTCTACGTAGCCCCCGCTGCGTAGCCCCCGCTACGTAGTCCTCACGTCACCTGCCCCTGGCAGCACCTGCCCCTGACGAGACCGCGGCAGGAGGAGTACCTCCATGAACTTCCGGGTAGTCGCCCTCACCCTGCTGCTCGGCGGCGGCCTGACCCTCAGCGCGACGCTGGGGTCACCGGCCACCGCCCAGCAGCTACAGGACCAGCTTCCCGACTGCGCCGGTCCGGTCAGCTTCGCCTCGGTCGGCCCTGAACGGGTCCTGGCGGGCGGGTCGGTGCTCTTCAGCAGCTGCGGCTTCGCGCCGGGCAGCACGATCACCATCGACGACAACGGTGCGCGCACCCGGACCGTGACCGCGGACCACACGGGCAGCTTCGCGATCCGGCTGACCCTGCCCACCCAGGGGGACCACTATCTGACCGCCACCGGAACGCCGAAGGACGCGGCCGACACGGCGTCGTACACCGGGCGGGCCGGCGGCGCCGTCGGGGCGCAACCGGCCGATGCCGAGGAGCGCAAGGCCGTCGGCATGGTCTGGGTGGACGCCGCCGGC
>NZ_CEVIVC010000157.1:0-1366 GCF_982290645.1 Protofrankia sp. CiP1_Cm_nod4 | reverse complement strand
GCGGACGGCACCGACGACGCGGGCACGGCCGGGGAAGCCGGCGGGGACGCGGACGGTGCCCTGCCGGTTTCCGGTACCCAGGCCGGTGTGTTCGCGGTGGCCGCCGCGGCTCTGATCGGCGGCGGCGTGTTCTTCCGCGCCCTGCGCCGCCGGGCCCGGGACACGGACACGCCGTCACCTGCGGCCCAGGCCGTCGCAGGCGGGCCACCCCCGACGGATCCGCAGCCGCCCGGGCCATACCCGGACGACCGCGGATCCGTCTGACATGCCCTGGTTCTGTCGCCTCCTAGCCCTCTCGCCTGGAGCCGTCCGGGCTCAGGAGCTCAAGGTCGTCCACGGTCACCAGACCAGCGGCGATCACCCATTCGCCGAGCCGGACGATGTAGTCGGGCAGCCGGCGCGACGCCGGCCCCGGCTCGTCCCGCAGCAGCCCGGGTATCCCCTGCCCGGCAAGGTTGCCGCGCACGGTGGCAAGCCGGGAGCGGACATAGTTGTCGTCGCGGCTGACCCGGCGGGCGATCTCCCGGTACGTGGCGAACGGCGCGTGGTTGTCACCGGTACGCAGCCGCGGTTCGCAGAGCGCCACCAGCAGCAGGCGTTCGGTCTGGGTGAGACGGACGGAGATCTGCATCGTGTCCTGATCGCGGTGCACCTGCCGCCGGCGATGATGGACGACGCCGATCTGGTGACGCTCGCCGTCCGTGCCGACGGCGACGATGTGGAACTCGGCCAGCCCGGCGGACAGGGCCGTGCCCGGTGACACGATGTGATGGGTGTCGCCACTGGCGGTCAGTAGGAGCAGGGGATGCCGACCCGTGTTGCTGATGACGATCGCGCCTTCGCTCTCGGCCAGCGTCCCGGCCCGGCGGGAGACAAGCAGATCCTGCGGATCGGCCCCGAACGGGATGTCACAGCCGGCCCGGCCGAAGGTCAGCCGCCGGCCCGCTGCGAGATTCCATCTCCGTCCGCCCGCGACGATCCTCGCGACGACCGCCGGTGTCGCCGCGTCCGGTATCCCTCGTGGGACCATGCGTCTTCGCCGCCCCTTTCATGCCGACCCGATGAGCCTAGCCACGAAAAGACCTGCTGGCTGTCATGTCCGAATCACCTTCCAGGCCGTCTTCCGCGCCGCCTTCCGCCAGCGGCCGGTCCGGACGGTCTGCCGGGATGCCCCGTCCCATCCCGTCCCATCCCGTCCGACGATGATCCCGCGGGCGCTCCCGGGGCCCCGGAACGCCCGGACCTCGGGGGAGCACCCCTGCTCCGGTGCGGGGGCGCCCTGTTCGGGCTCCCGCGAGCCCGGCAGGATCTGTTCTGCGCCCACCGGCAGGCACCTGGAGATGCCGGGGCGTACCTCGGCTGGGGG
>NZ_CEVIVC010000156.1:3521-11007 GCF_982290645.1 Protofrankia sp. CiP1_Cm_nod4 | reverse complement strand
ACACCGGCGCCCCCGTCTGGGGCCGCACCCACACCGGCAAGCCCGTCCCACCCGACCAGTGGATCATCTGCCCGTACGCCCACCCGCCGATCATCGACGGCCACACCTTCTTCCGCGCCCAGCTCCTCGCCACCCCCGAAAATGCGATCATCAGCCCGTACCTGCCGCCCTGGGAGTTTCCCCTCGCCCCGGACCAGTCCAGGAACGGGAACTGACGACGATGGTTCAGGGCCTGAGTTTCTTGATGGGCACTGGAAGTGACTGGGTGAAAGCGTCGGAGCAATTCCTGTCTTCAGCTGGTTCCTGGTCTTATCCTGTTCATGGAGCAGCTTCCATCGGCACTACGGTGGGCTGGTTTCAATGACCGGCCGACAAAGCGGGGAACGCGAATCTCCTGTCCATGTCATCATGCCACCGACCCCTCCACGGATGACACCTCCAGTCGCGGTCGCTCTACTGAAAGTAATTCGTTCCATTCATCGGCGACGCACCGCAAGGGAGTTGCCAAAGGAAGATCGATAGGTCGCCACTAAACAGTAAACAAAAGATAGGAGGGTTTCCGGGTGATCCGGTTCGCGTTCGAGGGCCGATGCTCCACTGAGGATCAGCAGGATCCCGAATCCTCACGGGCATGGCAGATAACTCGCGCCAAGGCACTGATCGAGCCGCACGGCGGCGAGATCGTCAAGGAGTACTTCGACGCCGGGCAGTCCAGGTCAATTCCCTGGCAGCGGCGCCCCATGGCCAACACCCTCCTCCAGGATCTTAAAGATCCTCATCGCGGTTTCGAGGCGGTGGTCATTGGCGAACCGCAGCGCGCCTTCTACGGCAACCAGTTCGGCCTGGTCTTCCCGCTGTTCAGCCACTACCGAGTGCCTCTGTGGGTGCCCGAGGTGGGTGGGCCGATCGATCCCAACAACGAGGCCCACGACCTCATCATGTCGGTTTTCGGCGGGATGTCGAAAGGTGAGCGTAACCGGGTAAAGGTCCGGGTGCGTGCCGCGATGGCCGCCCAGGCGAAGATGGAAGGCCGCTTCCTGGGCGGCCGTCCCCCATATGGCTACCGGTTGATCGATCTGGGCCCACATCCGAATCCGTCCAAGGCGGCGGACGGTCGGCAGCTCCACGGCCTCGCGTTGGACGAGGTGGCTGCGCCCGTCGTGGTTCGGATCTTCGCCGAGTTCCTCCTAGGTCGCGGCATCTTCGCGATCGCGGAGGGGCTCACCCGGGACGGCATCCCCAGTCCCTCCGCCCACGACCCGGCCCGCAACACGCATCGCAGCGGGAAGGCGTGGTCGAAGGGGGCCGTCCGTGCGATCCTGACCAACCCCCGCTACACCGGCCGGCAGGTCTGGAACCGCCAGCGTAAGGACGAGGTACTCCTCGACGTCGAGGACGTCGGCCTCGGACACACCACCAAGCTGCGGTGGAACCCCGCAGACAAGTGGATCTGGTCGGAGGAGACGGTCCACCCGGAGATCATCGACACCGAGACGTTCACCCAGGTACAGGAGCTTCTCGCGGGTCGGGGCCGAGGTACAGGTGATCAGAAGACCCCGCGGACACGCCAACCCTACGCGCTACGCGGCGCGGTTCACTGTGGTGTCTGCAATCGCAAGATGCAAGGACACACCGCCCGCGGCGCGACCTACTACCGGTGCCGCTATCCGCAGGAGTACGCCCTGGCCAACACGATCGCCCATCCGGCGAACGTCTACGTCCGCGAGGACGTCCTCGTCCCCGCGCTCGACAAGTGGCTCGCGGACACGCTCACCCCGCCCCGGCTGGCCGAGACCCTGGACGCCATGGCCGCCGCACAGGCGAGTCCGTCCATCGACGATCTGACCGCGCAGCGAGCCCGCCAGACGATCGAGGCGAGCAACGCCAAGCTCACGAAGTACCGGGCAGCCCTGGACACGGGAGCTGATCCGGCGATCGTGACTGGATGGATCGCAGAGGTACAGGCCGATAAGACTGCCGCTGAGCGGGACCTCCGCGAAGCACGGGAGAACGAGGTACGGCGGCTGACACGCGATGAGATCAGTAGCATGGTGGAGTCACTTGGCGACATCGTCAGCGCCCTAGCAGAGGCGGAGCCCGTCGAGAAGACGGATCTGTACCGATCGCTCCGGCTACGCTTGACCTACCACCCCATCACCAACACGGTAAGGGCCGACATGAAGATCGACACAAGTTACCGTGGGGTAATGGATCGTGTCCGAGGGGGGACTTGAACCCCCACGCCCTTAGAGGGCACTAGCACCTCAAGCTAGCGCGTCTGCCATTCCGCCACCCGGACCTGCAACGAACCAAGACTCTACACGGCTTGCGGGCGGGTCGGCGTGGGGGTCCTCCTCATCTGGGCGGCTTCTTCTGGATCTTCGGAGGTCCCATGGCTCCGGCCTTCGGAAGCCCTGCGGCTCAGGGTGAATGGAGGCCCTGGCCCTGGGCGCGCGGGGCCGGTGTGATGCGGCTGGTCCGGCGGGGCCTGGCCGCGCCCGCGGCCTCGGTCTGACGAGCTGGTCAGGCCAGCCGGGAACGGTTTGGCCAGTCCGAGAAGCGCCCTGCCGCGGCCATGGGAGCGGTCGGGCCGGGCCTGGGAGCGCTCTGCCGCGGGTCTGGGAGCGGTCGGACCGGGCCTGGGAGCGGGTCGGGCCGGGCCTGGGCCGGTCAGGTGCCGGCCCGGGGGCGGTGAGACGGGGCTGATGCGTCGGTGGGCCCGCCAGTCGGGCAAGCTGGTCTCCGACACCTCATCAGGACCCCGGCCACGGAGGCGGATCGAGATCGTGACGACGTCGGTTCATCGCAGGATCGCCGAGGAGCTCGGCGTGCGTGAGGGGCAGGTGACCGCGGCCGTCGACCTGCTCGACGGCGGGGCCACCGTGCCGTTCATCGCCCGCTACCGCAAGGAGGCGACCGGCATGCTCGACGACGCCCAGCTGCGGACCCTTGAGGAGCGGCTGCGCTACCTGCGCGAGCTGGAGGACCGGCGCGCCGCGATCCTGGAGTCGATCCGTTCCCAGGGCAAGCTGGACGACGCGCTCGAGGCGCAGATCCTGGCCGCCGACTCCAAGGCCCGCCTGGAGGACATCTACCTGCCCTACAAGCCCAAACGCCGCACCAAGGCCCAGATCGCCCGGGAGGCCGGTCTGGAGCCGCTCGCCGAGACACTGCTGGCCGACCCGTCACAGGATCCGCAGGCGACGGCCGCCCCCTTCGTCGACCCGGAGAAGGGTGTCGCCGACACGGCCGCCGCTCTCGAGGGCGCGCGGGCCATCCTGGTCGAGCGTTTCGCCGAGGACGCGGACCTGATCGGGACGCTGCGTGAGCGGATGTGGACGCGCGGCCGGCTCGTCTCCCGGGTACGGGAGGGCCGGCAGGACGCCGGCGCCAAGTTCGCCGACTACTTCGACTTTGCCGAGCCCTTCACCTCGCTGCCCTCGCACCGGATTCTGGCGCTGTTCCGCGGCGAGAAGGAGGAGGTCCTCGACCTCACCCTCGATCCGGAACCCGCCGACCCGGCCGCTGCCGGTGGGCCGGCCGACGGCGGGGGCACCGCCGACGGGCGGCCGGCGGCAGCGGCCGTGCCCCGGCAGGCGGCGGCACAGCCGAGCAGCTACGAGGTCACCGTCGCCGCGCGCTTCGCCGTCGCCGACAACGGCCGCCCGGCCGACCGCTGGCTGCTGGAGACGGTCCGCTGGGCGTGGCGGACCCGCATCCTCGTCCATCTCGACATCGACCTGCGGATGCGGCTGTGGCAGGCGGCGGAGGACACCGCCGTCCGGGTGTTCGCGGTGAACCTGCGTGACCTGCTGCTGGCGGCGCCCGCCGGCGTGCGGGCGACCATGGGGCTCGACCCGGGGCTGCGCACCGGGGTGAAGGTCGCGGTGGTCGACCCGACCGGCCAGGTGGTGGCGACCGAGACGATCTACCCGCACGAGCCGCGGCGGCGCTGGGACGAGTCGATCGCCGTCCTCGCCCGGCTCGCGCACGCCCACAACGTCGAACTGGTCGCGATCGGCAACGGGACCGCGTCCCGGGAGACCGACAGGCTTGCGGGCGAGCTGGCCAAACGGCATCCGGAGCTCAGGCTCACCTCGGTGGTGGTGTCCGAGGCCGGCGCCTCGGTGTACTCCGCGTCCGCCTATGCCTCGCGGGAGCTGCCCGAGCTGGACGTGTCGCTGCGCGGCGCGGTGTCCATCGCCCGCCGGCTGCAGGATCCGCTGGCGGAACTGGTCAAGATCGACCCCCGTTCGATCGGGGTCGGCCAGTATCAGCACGACCTCTCCGAGGTGAAGCTGTCGCGTTCGCTGGACGCGGTGGTGGAGGACTGCGTCAACGCCGTCGGCGTCGACGTCAACACCGCCTCGGCGCCGCTACTGACGCGCGTGTCGGGCATCGGCGAGGGGCTGGCGGAGAACATCGTGCGCCACCGGGACGCCCATGGCCCGTTCCGGTCCCGCCGGGCGCTCATCGACGTCCCGCGGCTGGGGCCGAAGGCGTTCGAGCAGTGCGCCGGCTTCCTGCGCATCCGTGGTGGCGACGACCCGCTGGACGCCTCCAGCGTGCACCCGGAGGCGTATCCGGTGGTACGCCGCATCCTCACGGCCACGGACAGCGACATCACGACGGTGATCGGTAACAGCTCGGCGTTGCGGGCGCTGCGGCCGACGGACTTCGTCGACGACACCTTCGGCCTGCCGACCGTCACCGACATCCTCCGGGAGCTGGAGAAGCCGGGCCGGGACCCGCGCCCGGCGTTCCGGACCGCGGCGTTCGCCGAGGGGGTGGAGACGCTCGCCGACCTCGCGCCCGGCATGGTGCTGGAGGGTGTGGTCACCAACGTCGCCGCGTTCGGTGCGTTCGTCGACGTCGGGGTGCACCAGGACGGGCTCGTCCACGTCTCGGCGATGTCGCGGAACTTCGTCTCCGACCCGCGCGAGGTGGTCAAGCCCGGTGACATCGTCCGGGTGAAGGTGCTCGACGTCGACATCGCCCGCAAACGCGTCTCGCTGACGCTGCGGCTCGACGACGACAGCGATGCCGGCGGCGGCCGTGCCGGCCAGCGGACGCCGTCGGGTGCGTCGTCGGGTTCCGGGCGCCGCCGGGAGCGCGGCGGCGCGCCGGCGGCCGGCCCCCGCGAGCCTGGCGCCGGCGCCGCCGGTGGCGGTGGCGCCGGTGGCGGTGGCCGCGGTCCCCGCGAGCGTGGCGCCGGCGGTGGTAGTCCCCGCGAGCGTGGCGCCGGCGGTCCCGGCGCCGCCCGCGGCGCGCGCTCCGGCGGGGCGCAGCCGCGCACCCGCCGCGGCGGGTCGAACGACGTACCCGACGGCGCGCTCGCCGACGCGCTGCGCCGCGCCGGTCTCATCGACGAGTTCGGCAACAGCGTCAGCCAGCCGAAACGCCCCGGCCGGACCGGCCGCTGACCCACGCCCACCCGGCCGGCCGGCCCACACCGGCCGGCCGGGGATGTGGGATGCCCGGATCCGGGCCCGGCCAACCGCGGAGCGGCCGCACGGCCGCACGTCACGCCGAGCACCGTGGAGCGACGCCTGACGCGCGTTCACCGCAAGCCGCGGCACCTGGTCGAGCGCAGGGGGCGGTCCAGGCGGTACACGTAGTGCAGGGGGTCGTCGACGGGGTTGTCCGGCGCGAGGGGCCCCTGCCCGACACGTCGGAGGCCGGCTTTCTCCAGTGCCCGCCACGACGCCCGGTTGGCCGCCACGACCGGCACCATGACGCAGGTGGCCGCGGGATGATCGGACCAGGTCCGTGCGATCATCGAGGCGATCATGCGGGTGCCCAGGCCACGCCCGGTCCGGCCGGGTTCACCGATCAGGTAGTCGAGGCTCATGGCGCCGGTGGGGACGTCGACGACGGGTGCCAGCTCGTCGCGGTAGGCGGGGTAGTCGGCGAGGTGGCAACGTTGCACCAGCCCGAGGGGCCGGTCGTCGAGCAGGGCGAGGAAGTCCTCCGACGGCTCCTCGCCGCGGGCCGCGGGGCCGAAGTCGCGGCGGACGGCCTCGATCGTGCTCTCGTGGTTCCACCAGCGGGCGACGTGCGGCTGTTCCAGCCATCCCCGTAACAACACGAAGTCGGACTCGTCAAGCTGCCGCCAGGTAATCGTCATGGATCGCTCCGATGAGACGGGACCACAGACGACCGTCGACCACGGTCAGTAACAATGTAGATGTTCGGTCGCGTGCTCTCCAGCGTCCACATCCGTGGGCTGCCCGCGGTGGACAGGGGCGCCGGGCCGGTCAGGCCCGGCCGGAGGCCGACGGCGTTCAGCCGGGTTTTTCCATATCGATGAACTCCACGGCCCCACGGCCGTCGAACGTCTCGGTGTGGCGGCCGGTCTCGGTGAAACCAAGACGCCGGTACAGACGGACGGCGCGTGTGTTGAAGGCCGCGACATCGAGCACGACCCGGCGCTGCCCGTAGACGGGACGGGCGAGCTCCAGACCGGCCAGCACGAAGCGCTCGCCGAGCCCGCGGCCGGTGAGATCGGGCCGCAGGCCGAACCCGTAGAACAACGCGTCGTCGTGTAGCTCGAAGAAGTAGAAACCGACCAGGGCACCGTCGTCGTCGCGGGCGGCGAAGAACCGTTCGGGATTCTTCACGGGCATACCGTCGCTGTTGTAGAAGTCGTAGGGCGGGTCGTAACGCCAGGCGTCGCGCTCGCGGAACATCGCGTCGTCCGCCGGTTCGATCCGCACCGCTTTCGCCCACCCCACATGTCGGCCCCGTATCGCCAGCACGATTCTCCCAGGCCACGCCACGGGGCCGCCACGGGATGACCGGACGCTACCGAGAGTAGCTGCCCACCGCACCCTCGGCGAGGATGCCGCGCGCACCGTCCTCGCCGTGGCACGAGACCGGTGGCCCCCGGGCTCCCGGCATGCCCACGTCCGTCCCCGGCAGGATGATTCCGGCGGCCGGCTGTTCCGCCATGCGGCTTCCTGAAAGAGCCCGGACGTGAACGGAACCTGGTCGGCTTCAGGCTTCGCGGTCGGCTTCCCGCGACGGGCCGGCTGGGCTGGGCTCCGTTCGCGAAGCTGCTGTTACCCGGGCCAGGGCTTCCTTCGTTGTGGTTACCGCCTGGTCGGAGTCCCCCAGGACCATCAGCTGGTCGGCGAGGATGGCCTGGAGGGCTTCAGCCGCCTGGTGGTAGCGGCCCATCCGCTCGTACACGCAGGCGAGCTCGTACCACCTGTGCAGCGTGTCGTGATGTTTCGGGCCGGCCAGCTGGCGCATGCCTTCGATCACTTCGTCGAGTTCCGCGGCGGCGCCGTCGAAATCCTGCAGGTCGATGAGCACTCCGCTGAGAGCGTGGCGCGTGGCGACGGTGTCGCGGTGATAAGGGCCGTGGGACTTCATCCGCTCGGTGACCAGCTTCTGGAGCTCGGTGGCCGCCGTGGGCCAGTCGCCGGCCTTCCACCGATGTGTCGCCAGGTTGTTCCGGAGAACCGACACGTCACGGTGTTCC
>NZ_CEVIVC010000156.1:2751-3496 GCF_982290645.1 Protofrankia sp. CiP1_Cm_nod4 | reverse complement strand
GGGCCGAGCACCCGCCGCATGTCCGCGAGAAGCTCCTGCATCTCCAGGACCGACTGGGCATAGCCGACGGACTCCGCGCGATAGCTGGCCAGCAGGCTGCGCAGCTCGAAAGTCTCCCGGGCCTCGGCGCCATGGATCCTCGTGGCGAGCTGTAGCAGAGCTTCGAGCTCGGCCACCGCGTTCGTGGTGTCTCCGGCCTTGGCCCGCCAGTACACAAGCTCGGCGCGGACGGCGAGCACCGCCGGGTCCGCCGGCCCGAGCACCCGCACCTGGTCGTCCAGCACGGCCGCCAGTTCGGCTGCCGCCTGTGCCGGATGGCCTGCCTGGCCCCACTGGTAGCCGAGGTTACGCCGAGCGGCGATGGTCATCGGGTCATCCCGGCCCCAGGCGGCCGTCAAATCGGGAATCAGCGATCCAAGACTGATGATCGCCTCCTGTGTCTCCCCCGCGTCACCCAGCCACACAGCGAGCTGGTTGCGCAGGGTGAGAGTGTCCGGATGGCGTTGCCCGAAGCGCTCGACGGCTTGTTGGGCGAGCTGCCGGCACAGGTGTATCGCCTCTTTGAGCTGCACCACCGTTCCGAGACTCTCGACGGTGCGCATCATGATTCTGTGCATGCCGCCCTGGTCCAGATCCCAGATCGCGGCCGGCCAGTTGTCCTGGAGCGCCATCGCGTTGGCCCGCAGCAGCTGCCCCCTGTCCTCGTTGTTGTCGGCGGAAGGCCAGATCTCCAGGAGAGCGTCCG
>NZ_CEVIVC010000156.1:1759-2726 GCF_982290645.1 Protofrankia sp. CiP1_Cm_nod4 | reverse complement strand
CGGATGTCCGGGCGACCTCGGTCGACCGAAGCGCGCCGAGGTCCTCCCGCACGGCTCGCTGCACGAGCGCATGAACGCGGATCATGCTCTTCTCGTACGTCACCAGATGGAACCGGTGCAGGCCACGCAGCCCGTCGTGGATGTCGTCCCGGGTAGGCTGCCTGGGCAGCCGCTCGGCGAGGTAGCCCTGGACGGGTGACGCCTTCATGACATCCCCCGGGATACCGTTGGGGTTCAACGAGCTGACAATCTCCAGGAGCGGCCGGGCGAGCCCGACCGGGGGCAGTCTGTCCGCCGCCTCGATGGACAGGGCCCAGGTCGTCGCGACGGTGTGGGAATATCCGTCATAGACGGTGTCCAGCGTGGGGAACAGCTCCGTCAGCCGCTTTTTACGGTTGGCGAACCGCTCTCGGTACCCACTGCAGGTCAGATCCTGGTCGATCATATAGGCGGTGGCATGGCTGAGCGCCAGCGGCAGCGCACCCAGATCCGCCACGACACCGTTGACGGCATCGTCCCCGTCGGCCAGATGCCGATATTTCTCATTCTCGAACTTCCTGCGCAGGTACTCGACCGCCTCGGTTTTCGTGAACACGTCGACTTCGACGAGACTGCGGCCCGCCAGCAGATCCGCGTCACGCCGCCGAGTGGTGACGACCGTGCGCCCGCTCGGCCGGCCGGGGGGCCACAGGTCGCGGATTTCGGCCGGCCCCGCCAGGTCGTCCAGGACGATCAGCCAACGCCACCGGGTTCTTGCCAGCCACGTGAGCAGCCGGGCCGCGGTGCGTTCCGGTATCTCGTTCTCCGGCCCGAGCCTGAGGTCCGTTCCCGCCTGCACGAGGTCTATTCCCGCCTGTACATAGCCGGATACCACCGAGTCGCGGCTGAGCGCCGACACCCACACCATCAGATCGAGTTCTCCGGCGTCCCAGAGCTCGCGGGCGAACTCGGCCGCGAGCTGTGTCTT
>NZ_CEVIVC010000156.1:0-1484 GCF_982290645.1 Protofrankia sp. CiP1_Cm_nod4 | reverse complement strand
CACTCCGCCCAGGCCGGCGACCACCTGCGTGAGCACCGTGGTCTGCCCTGGCCTGGTGGCGTTGTGCAGTTTCTCGGACTCGGCTCGCTGCTGGAAACTATCCGCTCGCGGTGGAAGACTGCCCACCATCAGCGGCGTGCCCGGTGCCTGTCCCCGCAACATGATATGCGCCTGTTCGGGCGATACGGCAGGATCCCGGTCTCGAGATGTGGTACTTTTTTGTTCTTGCGATGCGGTAGGAATGTGGTTGTACGATGCGCCCGCATACTGCCGTGGCGCCTGTTCCTCGAGGTCGCCGCGGAGGATTCCGAGATGCACCTGCATCATCTCGGGGCCGGGCTCCAAACCATGATCCTCGACTATCCGGTCACGCGCCGACCGGTACAGGGCCAGGGCCTCGCCGCGTTTGCCAGTGGCGTACAGAGCTCGCATCAGCACAGTGACCAGACCCTCATAACAGAGATCATCATGGGTGAGGTCCCGAAGCGGTTCGATCACGGCTGGCGCATTCCCTGCCTTCAGTTCGGCGGACGCCCAGGCCACGACCACCTCTTTCCACTCCTGCCGCCAGATCCGCCGGATCCGTTCAACCCACAGTGACTCCGTCAGCCCTACCAGCGGTTCACCGCGCCACAACCGTACTGCTTCACGAAGCGCAGGGAGCGCTCCGTCGTCTCCATCCGCGGTCCTGGCATGTTCCAGCAGGCGGCGCATGCGGAAGACATCCACCCGTTCGGGGCCGAGATCAAGAATGTAGCCCTCGGCACGGCGCGGGATCCGCACTGCGCGCTGTTCGTCGGAGTGCTGTTCGAACAGCCGGCGTAGCCCGCTGATATGCGCATGCAGGCTACGGCTGGGGCGCTCGGGCCCGTCGCCCTCACCCCACACCCGGTCGATCAACGTCTTGGTGGATACGGGCCTGCCCGCATCGGCCGCCAGCGCCGCGAGCACCAGACAACGCTGCGGTCGTCCTACCTCGACGACCCGCCCCGATTTCAGCAACTGCACCGGACCAAGCAGTAGGACGTCCACAGTGTTCTGCCCCGTATCAGATCACAGCTACCTCGATGTCACTGCGGACAACATAGCCAGCACTGTTCCAGCCGGTGGAGACCGGCCCAGATTTTTCGCGCCCTGATCGAATATGGTAATAAATGAATTTTTTATACTATTTTATACTGATTTATTCGATTTGCCCCAGGGTCGGCCAGGGTCTGCCATCTTGCCGGCAGGCGAGGTGGGCGATGGCAGGCAGGGCGCGAAGTGCGGTGTGCCGACGACCAAGGATCCCGATGCCCCCGCGGCCCTCCGACCAGGACGACAACATTCCGGCAACACCTGGAACTACCTGGCTGTGTGACGTTGCACCTCATGACACACCGATCCACCGCGGAGCACCGCGAAACGGCATCTGATCCTGTCGGGCGGCTCAGATTTCGCGACCGACTACCGGATCATGCTGCTGGATTTCACCGGCAAGGACA
>NZ_CEVIVC010000155.1:0-10692 GCF_982290645.1 Protofrankia sp. CiP1_Cm_nod4 | reverse complement strand
CCGGTGCGGGTGGGGGCACCGGTGGCAGGGAAGCCGGTGGCGGTGTCACCGCGGCCGCGGCCGCCGGCCCGGCGGCCGGGACCCCGCCGATCAGCCATCCCGTCAGGGCCGCCGCCAGAAGCACCAGCAGGGACGGGAAAGCCGTCAGGCGGACGGGCTGGGCCGGGGCCGGGCGGCCCGTCGCGGGCGTCCTGAAGCGTCGGCGAGTCCGAGGCACCCAGCCAAGTTACTGTCGGTCACACCGCTCCAGCCGCAGAAGCCCCGCCGTGTCGCCCTCCGGTCACCACCACGGCGTCCACACCGGACGTCCGCACCCGGGCTCGTGGCAACACCGTAATTGCCGCGTTTCCGCTGCCCGGGAACGGGAAGCAGAGCTGTCGGTAACAGGGAGCGGCTGACACGCCGCGTCTACGGGCTCCCCGCGTCCTGTCGCTCTTCTCCCGCGTCCTGCCGCTGTTCTCCAGGGTATCCAGGGCTGTTCATGACGGTGCGGAAGTGCGGAGGCCTGCGGCTTCTGCCGCGGTCCTGCCTGGCGGGGTATCGGGCAGGTCACGGACTGCGTTCGCCGCGGCCGCGGCCGCGGCCTTGGCATAGCCGGATGCCGGAGGCTCGGAGATGAGACCGTCCCGTATCCAACGGGCGAACAGGCGCTGAGCGGGGTCGATAGGAATGATCTCCGCGATCGGTTCTCCGTCTCGCGTCACGATCAGCCGCTCGCCGTGTGCGGCGCGGTCGAGCACGCTCGCCGCGCGACGACTGAGATCACGGGCATTGACCGATGCCTGTCCGGTTGCCATGTCAGACATGATCTGTTTCTGTCGGGCGCGGCATCAAGCGCAACATCAAGTATGGTGTCGGATACGGGACTGATCGGTCTGGGCTGTTCGTGCGTCCGTCCGAAGGCTTCGGGCTCGCCGCCGTCCCGGTCGGCTGCCGGTCGACGATCTTCAGATATGCCAGGTCATCCAGGTTGCTGGTTCGCTATAGGGTGTGTTGATGTCGATGGAGGAGCCCGGAGTGAGCGGGCCCCGGTCCGGTTACCGCACCGACTCGGTGGCCGCGGACGCCAGGGAGGCGCCCGACGGCACGGCAGTCCGGCTCGCCGGCCGGGTGGTGCTCTGGCGCCGGATGGGCGGCCTGATCTTCGGGCACATCCAGGACCGCAGCGGGCGCGTCCAGGTCTCCCTGTCCAGGGACGAGCTGGGCGCGGAGACCATCAGGGAGTGGTCCCGCGCGCTGAAGATCGGCGACTTCGTCGGGGTCGCCGGCCGTCTCTACACCACCCGCCGTGGTGAGCGGACGGTGGCGGTATCCGACCTCACCGTGCTCAACCGGACGGCGCGCGCCCTGCCGGACAAGTGGCAGGGCCTGTCGAACGTGGAGGCCCGCTACCGCCGCCGCTATCTCGACCTGCTGGTCAACGACGAGTCCCGGGCGCGGTTCCGGGCCAGGGCGAAGGCGATCCAGCGGATCCGCCGGTTCCTCGACGACAACGACTTCCTCGAGGTCGAGACGCCGATCCTGCAGGAGGCGGCATCCGGCGCCGCCGCCCGGCCGTTCGTCACCCACCACAACGCGCTCGACGAGGACTTCTACCTGCGGATCTCACCGGAGACGTTCCTCAAGCGCGTCGTCGTCGGCTCCTTCGACCGCGTCTACGAGCTCGGCCGCAACTTCCGCAACGAGGGCATGGACTCCTCCCACCTCCAGGAGTTCACGATGCTGGAGTGGTACGCCGCCTACTGGGACTACCGCGACAACATGGCCTTCGTCCGCGAGCTGATCCTGGCGGTGCTCGACGACGTCCTCGGCACCCGCACCGTCACCTACGAGGGCGTGAAGCTGGACTTCGGCGCCGACTGGCCGGAGCTGGACTACCGGGCCGAGGTCGCCCGGCACACCGGCATCGACCTGACCGTGGTACGCGACCTGCCGGCCCTGCGGGAGCGGGTCGCCGGCCTCGGGCTGGACGTCGAGAACGCGCCGTCGTACGCGGCCCTGGTCGACCTGCTGTACAAGAAGACGGTCCGGCCCGGGCTCGTCCAGCCGTGCTTCCTGGTGCACCACCCGGCGGAGCTGGTCCCGCTGGCCCGGCGCAGCGACGACGACCCCGCCAGGCTCGACATGTTCCAGGTCGTGGTGAACGGCTGGGAGATCGTCAAGGCGTACTCGGAGCTGGTCGACCCGGCCGAGCAGCGGACCCGGCTGGAGGAGCAGGCCGAGCTGCGCGAGGCCGGCGACGACGAGACCATGATGATGGAGGAGGACTTCATCGAGGCGATGGAGTACGGGATGCCCCCGATGTCCGGCCTCGGCCTCGGCATCGACCGGTTCACCGCCCTGCTCACCGGCGCGCCCACCCTGCGCGACGTCGTCCTCTTCCCCACCATGCGCGGCGCCCGGAAAGGCCAGCACACCCCCGACGACCAGACCACCCCCGACGCCTGACCGGATTTCTTCTCGCCCGCCCCGGACCCGCCGCGGCCGCTCGGCCCTGATGAAAGCCGGTGCAACGGGTACGGGCCGGAGAGTCCGCCAGGCCGGTGTGAGCCGGCTGTCGGCTCCTGTAAGATCTTTGGCGGCAGCACGCCGACGCTGGGGTGGGGTCAAACGGCTCAGGCCGTTCAAGAAGGTCAAACGGTGGTGGAATGGGCTGCTACGAAGGCGGCCCCGCCTGTTCACCCGCTGGGCCTGGATGGCCGAGTTCTGACGGACTGGATGAGGTGAGCGGAGTGATGGGAGACTGTCATGCTCCGTTTCCGTGGGAGCCCGGGGATGAGATCCCCCGGGCCGCCCGGCGGGATCAGCTCAAGTAACGGGATCCAGCCGAAGTGACCCGGACGCGGGTCGACCTCCTTGTCTTAGTAAAGCTGCGCAGGATGGCGGTGAAACGGGCGAGCGGTGACATGATACTCGGCGGGGTCAAACGGTCGTAGCGACGCTACGACCGTTTGACCCCGCCCTGGATAATCTTTGTCACCGCGTCGCAGCAGAGGATGTTCAGCTGGTCAGGGCGCCGAGGGCGTCGTCGAGGCCTTCCAGGTCGCTCAGGGGGATCGGCGTCCAGCGGTGTTCGCCGACTCCCGGCGCGGCGGCAGCCCGGATGCTGGCCGTCGTGCCAGCCGTGTCGGCGTCGTCGCCGCTGGCGTTCTCGCCATCCCTGAGCGTGTTGTCCATGGGGACGGTGTCCCCGGTCACGTCGTCCGCTGGGGTGTCTGGACGGGGTGGTGCCGGCTGCGGTCCGTGACCGGCTCCGGTCGAATCGGCGGGGGCGGTGCCGCTCCGGGTGGTACGGGCCGCGTGTGCCGATGCCGCCACCGGTGCCACCGGTGCCACCGGTGCCACGCCGACGGCGGCCAGGGCGGGCCACAGGGAGGCGAGCGCGGCGTCCGGGTCGATCTCGAACTCCGACTGGCGGATCCGCCAGAAGCGCCAGCCGGCCCGGCGCAGCTCCCGTTCGCGGGCGAACTCGTGGGCGATCCGCTCGGGCGGCACGGCGGTGTCCGCGTCGCACTCGACCGCGAGGCGGGCGCGCCCGCCGGCCACCACCAGGTCGACGCGCCGGCCGTTCACCTCGACCTGGGGCCACACCAGATAGCCGCGTTCGCGCAGGACACGGAAGACCCGCTGCTCGAAGAGGGTGTCGAACCGCGGGTGCGGGATGTCCGGGCGGACGTCGCGCGGCACGGGTACGGGCAGGGACGCGGACCCGGCGGCGGCCGGGCCGGCGTCGGCCCCGGCGGTGGCGGACAGGGACGGCCGCGCGGAGGTCTGGGACAGCACATAGCTGAGGTAGTTGTGCCGCAGGTCGGTCGGCTCCAGGTCGCCCGTGGTCACCGAGTGGAACAGCCACACCTGGTCGCGGGCGCGGGAGGTGGCCACGTTGAACCTGCGCTGGTACTCCAGCCGGGTCAGCGACGGGGTGGGGGTGCCGGGCGCGACGACCATAGACAGGAAGACCACGTCCCGTTCGTCGCCCTGGAAGTCCGGCGGGGTCCCGACGCGCAGCCGCCGGCGCTGCTGCTCGGCCGGGGACATCCGGCTGACCAGTCTGCCGCGGATCAGCTCCGCCTGGGCGCTGCCCTGCAGCACGACGACCCCGAAGGTCAGCCCGTCGTAGCGGGGGTCGTCGGCGCAGGCCAGCACCTGGGTCACCAGGGCCTCGGCCTCGGCCGCGTTGCGCAGCCCACCGGCGACACCGGAGGTGGCCGCGCCCGGGACGTGGCACGACCGCAGGGGTGGCAGCCGGTCCGCGCCGAACTGGCGCAGCGGCACCAGCGGGGCGTCCCGGTAGAACAGCGCGGACGACCATTCGATGATCTCCGGCATGCAGCGGAAGTGCTCGCGCAGCCGGATGACCTCGCCGAACCTCGTCCGCAGCAGGGTGAACAGGCTGGACCGGGGGGTGAACGCGATGCGCAGCCAGGTGGGGATGTCGGACAGCAGCGTGTCGAGACGTTGGAAGACCGGTTCCAGCTCCTCGAAGCTCGCCTCCGCCGGGGTGCACTGCCGGTCGTCACCGACCACGATCACGCGGGGGGCCAGCCACAGCAGGAACAGGCTGTCCAGCCCGGCCTGGCTGCCCTCGTCCACGATCACCACGTCGAAGCAGTCCCGGACGGCCGGGATGGTCGACAGCACCTCGCCGATCGGCATGATCCAGGCGGGGACGGCGGTCTGGGCGACCCGCATCGCCTCGCGCGCCGCCTGCCGGTACCGCTGCGCGTAACGGCCGGTGAACTTGCCGCCCGCGGCGACCGCGTCGGCGTAGGAGCGCAGCGCCGCGGACTGCTCGGCGCCCATCCGCGTAAGGCAGTGCTTCCAGGCGAGCGCGCCGGCGAGTTCGGCGGTGGCGGCGGCGAGGGCGTCCTCAGCCGCGTCGAGCTCGGCCTCGACGTCGGTCTCGCCAGCCGCCGTCCGCGAGCGTTCCAGCCAGGTCGCCGCGCAGGCCCACGCCCAGGCTTCGGGGAAGGACGCGGTCCGCCGGTCCCACCCGGCCGCGTCCGAGCCGTCCGGACGGCTCCCAGCCGCCGTTACGATGTTACGGAACGTATCCGTTCTCTCGGCATTCGCCATCCCGGCACCGGCCGCGCCGGCACCGCCGGCTGTGTGGGCCGGGTCCGGCGCCAGGCTCTCCAGCAGGGCGGCCAGGGCCGGGTGCGCGGCCCGCACACGCGCCAGCAGCGCCACGCAGCGCCGCTCCGCGTCCCGCTCGCCGTCGGCCGCCTCGAGCGCGGCCCGGGCGGCCTCGTAGGCGGTGACGTCGCGGGCGGCCAGCGCGCCCGCGAGCGCGGCCAGCTCCGGAGCGGACGTCCCGGTCCTGGCCGCCGCCAGGTAACGGCCGTGGATGCGGCTGAGATCCGCGGTGGCGGCGGCGGCGCGTTGCCGCCACCGGACGTCCTCGAGCGCGGCGGCGAGATCCCGGCAGGCCCGGGCCCCGGTGAACGTGACACCGAGAGAGCCGCCGGCGGCCGGGGTGCCCGTGACGGCGGTGCCCGTGACGGCGGTGCCCGTGACGGCGGTGCCCGGGGCGTCCGACGTGCCAAAGGCGCCGGCGGCGGCGGAGGTGTTGGCAGCGCCGAAGGAGGCCAGGACGCCGAGGACGCGGTCGCGCGCGCCGCGGGCGTGGTCGACCGCGGCGAGGGCGCCGGCCAGATCGTGCAGGCGGGCCAGGCGCACCTCGGGGGCGGCGTCGGGGTCGACGTGTACGTCCACCAGCGCCCAGGCGCTGCTCGCCGTCTCCAGGCAGACCTGCGCGGTCAGTCGGGCGAGTACCACGTCGAGCAGGTCGGGGGTGCGCGGGGGGATGCCGTCGACAGCCGCCTCCGTGAGCAGGGGAGCCGCGTTCTTCTGGGCCTTCGAGGGGAAGACGGCGCGCAGGCCGTGGCCGGCCGCCAGGTGGGCCCGCAGCGCCTCACCGTGGGCGAGCAGCACCTGCGCGCTCGCGGGCCCCCGCTCGGTCAGCGCGGGCAGGACGACCGTGTGCAGCCCGACCCGCTCGAGCGCGCCGGCGGCCTGCTCGACGGCCGGCGTGGTTGAAGCGATCTTCTCCCACAGCACGGCGTCACGGCCGGCGAGGGCGTCGTCGAGCGCTGTCTGCACCCACGCCCAGCGGGTGTGATGGCCCGCCACCAGCGCCAGGGCGTCAGTCAGCTCCGCGGCGGCCGCCCGCAGGGCGTCCACCCGCGCCGGGGACAGCCCGGCGAGCCGGTCGGCGAGAGCGGCGACCGGCTCGCCAAGGGTGGCCGCGCTGTTGTGGGCGACGGAGGAGGCGGCCTGCTCGGCGGCCAGCAGCTGGCGGATCGTGCCGGTCGGGACCAGCAGGTCCGGATCGGTCGGGTCCTGGGCGAGCCGGTGGGCCCGGGCAGGTGTGCGGGAGCGCAGCACGGCGAGCAGTTCGGCCGCCTCGGCGGCGTCCAGGGGTGCTGGCGGCGGCCCACCATACTCGCCGCGGCTGCCGCGTCCACCGTGGTCGTTGTAATCGTTGCGACCGCCATGACCGCCATGACCGCCGCTGGCGGGTGTCGGGCCGTGCCCGCCGGCAGCGCCATCGCCGCCGCGTCCCCGGTCGCTGTCGGTGATATTGCCACCGGCGCTGGCGCTGTCCTGACCGGCGGCGGGCCAGGGCACGGGGGTGGGGAGCCAGCCGTGGGCGGCGTGCTCATCCCGCACCCGGGCCGCGATCCGGGCCAGGGTGCCCTCCCAGCCCGGCGCCACATCGTCGCTGCTGTGGTGGACGCCCTCGGCCGCGCGCAGCTGCTGGATCAGTTCGGCCAGTTCGGCCCGGCGTGCGACGGCGTCGTCCCGCCGGGAGCGCAGCCGCGCGATCCGCCGGTCGTGGTCGTCCGGCCGGAAGGCGGCCTTCTCCGCCGCGAGCGCGCTGATGCTCACCGCGAGCTCGGTCGAACCGGTGTCGTCGAGGTCGGTGAGCGACACGCACAGCCGTTGCAGCTCCGGGGGCATCTTCTCCCGCAGCACCCGCAGCGCCTGCGCCTTCTGGCTGGTGACCAGCACCCGCTTGCCCTCGGCGAGCAGCGCGGACATCAGGTTGGCGATCGTGTGGGTCTTGCCCGTCCCGGGTGGCCCTTCCACCACGACGCCGTTGTCCCGGCGCAGGCGTTCCATCACGTGGGCCTGCTCCGGGTTCGCCGGCAGCGGGAACAGCGGCGCGGTGTCGCCCGGGCCGTCCCCGCCGGGCGCCGCGTCCCCGGCAGGCAGCACGTCTCCGGCAGGCACCGTGCCCGCGGCCAGCCAGGCCAGGCGTTCGTCGGCCTCCAGCGTCTCGACCAGCTGCACCAGGCCGAGCGGGGGCGGGCTGTCGCCGCGCAGCGCGTCCAGCATCTGGTCGTAGTAGTTCAGCAGCGCCGCCCGGCCGCGGGCGCGCAGCACCAACGCCGGGGCGAACGTCACCTGCGGGCGCGGGCCGGGCCGCGCCGCCGGCTGCCAGGACGGCGAGTAGCCGTCGGTGGACACGTCCACGGCAAGGGTCAGCCAGTCGCGCAGGACCCGCTCGTCGTCGGAGCCGAGGGAGACGGCGGGGCGGCCGCGCAGCCGCTCGTGCAGCGCGTTGGTCCGTTCCGGCCGGAACGCCGCCACCCCGTCGAGCAGGCTGCTGTCCTCCAGCCGGGTTGTGGCCTCGGCGGGCAGCCGCAGGCGGATGGCGGAGCTGGCCGCGTCGATCTCCACCAGCAGCCTGGTCGCGAGCAGATGATGACGGACCTCGACAGCCGCGGGTGGGCCGTCCGTCGCGGAAGGCCGCCCGCCTGTCACGGACGGGCGTGCCGCCGCCGGGCCGAGCGCCGGCCGGCCCGGCATCGTTGCCGATGTGATCGTTGCCGCCGGGTCGAGCGAGGGCATGCCGGTCGCGGACGGGCCGGGCGCGGCTGCCGGGCGCGCCGTGGACGCCGGTCCCGACGCCGACGCCGACGCCGATGCCGACGTCGGGACCGGGCTCGGGACCTGCCAGGACAGCAGGCCGGTGCAGAGCACCAGCTCGAGCGCGTCGCCCTCCTGCGCCAGGCGCTGGGCCACCGTGTGCAGGACGTTGTGCAGGGCCCGCCGGTCGGCGTCCGCGCGGGCCCTGGCCGCCCAGATCCGCCAGGCCGGCAGCCACTGCGCGTAGGCAGCCCGGATCTCGGGCGCGTCCGCGAGCCGGATGGTTTCGGTGATCTCGCGCTGGATGCCGTCCGGCCGTAGTTCGACGCGGGTCCGTGGGCCGATCTCGCGCAGCGGCGGGAACTCCTCGACCGGCTCGCCCGGCTCGGCCATGACGACCCAGTCGGTGAGCGGGCCGGGCAGCGCCGGCGGTGGTGGCAGTGCCGCCGCGGCGGGTGCGGCGAGCAGCACCTCGCCGGGGCCGGCCTGCTCGAACAGGGACAGCCCGTCCGGGAGGTCGTCGAGCCACACCACGGCGGGATGCTCGTCGACCGTGGTGACCCGCGGCGCCTGGGCCAGGGCGATCTCCCGCAGGAACCGGACCAGCCGGTGGCACCGGTCGGTCAGCGTGGCCCGGCGCCGGTCGTCGAGGTGGTACTCCGCGCGGAGCGGCCCGGCACCGCTTTCCGCACCGGGCTGTTCCCCGCCGGGCTGTTCCTCGCCGGGCTGTTCCTCGCCCTGCCGCCCCGCTCGCCCCGCGCGACGCTGCCCGCCGCCGAGCCGCTCGTCGCCCCGGCGCTCGCTGTCACGGCGCTCGTCGGGGCGATCAGCGTGATGGTGCCCGTCGTGATGGCGCGGCTGGCGAACCGCCGTCTGATCGGTCATAGTCCCCTCCGGATGCGACCGCCCCCGAGGGCTTCCTCCGATGGCCGGATGCGCACACCGGCGGACACATCCCGTTGCGGCAGTGCCCATAATGACGCGTCCCACTGGGATGCGGTCATGCCGGGTGGCGTCGCGGGCGGGCACGGGCGGCGGGAGCCGGCCGGGGGGAACCTGTCGAAGGGGGGCCGATGGCCCGGCCCGGCGGGCCGCCGCGTGTGCGAGCGCGCGGGTGCGACAACATACCCAGCTGTGAGCTCACGGTTTCTTGCGGACCTGCACATCCACTCCAAGTACTCACGGGCCTGCAGCCGCGACTGCGACCTGGAGCATCTTGCCTGGTGGGCGGCGCGCAAGGGGATCCAGGTGATCGGCACTGGAGACTTCACCCACCCGGCCTGGACGCAGGAGATCGTCACCAAGCTCGTGCCGGCCGAGCCCGGCCTGTTCCGGCTGCGCCCCGACCTTGAGGCGGACGTGCTGCGGGCCCTGCCCGCGTCCTGCCGGGTGGCGACCCGGTTCATGCTCTCCACGGAGATCTCCACGATCTACAAGCGGGGGGAGCGGACCCGCAAGGTCCACCACCTTCTTTACGCCCCGAGCACCGACGCCGCGGCCCGGATCACCACGAGCCTGGCGAAGATCGGCAATCTCACCGCGGACGGGCGTCCCATCCTGGGACTGGACTCGCGCGACCTGCTGGAGATCACCCTTGGCGCGGGCGACGGCTGCTACCTGATACCGGCCCACGTGTGGACGCCGTGGTTCGCGGTGCTGGGCTCCAAGTCCGGTTTCGACGCGGTCGAGGACTGCTACGTCGACCTGGCCGACCACATCTTCGCGCTGGAGACCGGCCTGTCCGCGGACCCGCCGATGTTCTGGCGGCTGTCCGGGCTCGACCGGTTCCGCCTGGTCAGCAACTCCGACGCGCACTCCCCGCCCATGCTCGGCCGGGAGGCGACCGCGTTCACCTGCGACGTCGACTACTTCGCCATGCTCGCGGCGCTGCGCACCGGGGACGGGTTCGCCGGCACGATCGAGTTCTTCCCCGAGGAGGGCAAGTACCACCTCGACGGCCACCGCAAGTGCAACGTCCGCTACGAACCGAGCCAGACCCGGCAGGCGGACGGGCGCTGCCCGCAGTGCGGACGGGCGCTGACCGTCGGCGTCCTGCACCGGGTGGACACGCTCGCCGACCGCGCCGAGGGGGTCCGCCCGCCGACCGCGGGCGAGGTGCGCTCACTGGTGGCGCTGCCCGAGGTCGTGGGGGAGATCCTCGGGGTCGGGCCGAAGAGCAAGGCGGTGGCCGCGCAGGTCACGGCGCTGGCCACCCGGCTCGGCCCGGAGCTGGGGATTCTCGCCGAGGTGCCGCTGGACGCGATCGCCGAGGTCGGCTCGTCCGCGCTGGTGGAGGCGATCCGCCGGCTGCGGAACGAGGAGGTGATCCGCGAGGCCGGGTACGACGGCGAGTACGGCGTCATCCGCCTCTTCCGTCCGGAAGAGCTCAGCTCGGACGCGGGCACGCTGTTCGACCTCGCCGCCGGCACGGCAGCACCGCCCGCCGACGCAGCGGCATCGTCCGCCGGTGTAACGGCTCCGCCTGCCGGCACAACGGTGCCGGGCGCCACCGCAACGGCACCGGGCCGCGCAGAGCCGGGCCGCGCAGAGCCGGGCGGCACAGCGGAGAAGGCGGCGGGGGAACGGGCAGCGGGGGAGAAGGCAGCGGCCGCGGGCGGCTCCCGAGCTCGCTCCGCCCGTCGGGCAGGCCGCGCCGTCCGTACCGCGCTGGCGCCGTCCGTGCCGGCGCCAGCAGGCCGGCCGGCATCCTTATCCGCGGCCCCGTCCGCGGTGGGCAGCACCGCGGTGGACAGCACCGTGGATTCATCGGGCACGCCGGATCCGGCGTGCCCGGCTCCTCGGCTGCGTGTCCCGGCC
>NZ_CEVIVC010000154.1:0-10875 GCF_982290645.1 Protofrankia sp. CiP1_Cm_nod4 | reverse complement strand
ACACCGGGCTGCCGGCGCCCCACCCGACGACCCCGCCCACCACGCCGCATACCAGCGGCTCCGACAAAGCACGGTCACCCGGCCCGATGCGGAACTTGGCATCTGACCTGACGGACACAAGACACTCCCGGAGACTCGGCAAAGCGGCCCGGAGGCCCGTCAGAGATCAAGCTTGGGACGAAGTGCCAACGCATGGAGCAGAACGGACGGTGGCGCGGATCTCGGCGATGTACCGGCGGGCGGTTCCCTCGTGGAGGTTGACCCGCGGAGCGAGCTCGCGGGCCAGGGCGTAGGCGCTGCGAGGGTCGTCGAGCGGGATGTCGGCGACGAGCGCGCACAGCCGTTCGCGTTTGGTGCCGCTTCGACGGCGTCGATCTTCCCGGCGGATCGGTATGACGACCGGGTCCCCCGCTTCGGCGGCATGTTCACGGTTCGACGCATCGGCCGCAGCTACGCCGCCCTGCCCTGGACCAGACGACATTCCCCGCTCCGTGTCGGCGTCTGTTCCCGTGGACGTGGGTATCCCGGCCGGGCCTGTGTCCACCTCGTCCGGCAGAGCTCCGGCTGTGTCGACCGGGCCGGGGACGCCACGGACGGCGGGATGTCCGCTGTCGCGGATCTGCCGGATCAGCAGTTCGTAGGCGCCGATCAGCGCGGCGGACGGCCAGGCCGCGATGATCCGGGCGGTGAGCTGTGGCTCGGCGTGGATGACGTTCGCCGCGAGGCTCGCCACCGACCCGAGAACCAGGAGGGCGTACGCCAGCCGCGGGGGCTTCCGCCCCGAGCGACTGGCACTGAGCATGCTCATGGACGCGGCCACGATGAGTCCGTCGACGGACAACGGGATGACCGCCGCGTTCAACGGGTCCTCGCCGTGTTCCAGCGCGACCGCGCGCATGTGCCGGTAGCTGACAAGGGCGGCGATGCCGGCGACGGCGACCACGGCCGTGATCGTCGCCCAGCGGATCCGCCGCTCGCCCCGGTCGGCCTGACCGGGTGCCGGTGATGGCTGTGTCTCGGGCTTCATGTCGCGTTGCACGGTGGGCCTACCAGGCGAGGAAGTCGGACAGGGCCAGGAGCCGGCGGCCGTACCAGCCGTCCTCGGGGGGCGCGAAGCGCATCAGCGCACCGAGTTCGGTGGACAGCCGAGCGTCCAGGGCGGTGAACCGCTGGTCGGCGTTGTGGTCCACGCTCGCCAGCGGTTGTCCGCCGCGGTCGAGCACGGCGAGCAGGCTGGTGTAGCCCGGTGCGCCCTCAGGATCCTGGACGCAGTCGATCTCGATCAACATTGCCTCTGGATAGGCGCGGATCACCGCACGGGTGGCGCGGTGGGCGTAGGTGTTGATCAGCCGGCGCAGACCGCGGTCGTAGACGGCCTGAGCCTCCCGCAGCCGCAGATCGTCAACCGACGGGGTGAGCGGCGGCAGCCCCGTGGACAGCCACGGATCCACGGCCGCCGGATCGGCCGTGGACGCGGCCGGCAGGTGCCCATCAGCAGGATGCGTGGGCTGGCTGTCGAGTGTCGAGGCGGCGGGCAGGTTCTGGGCGATGCGGGTCAGGGCATCGGCGAGCGTCAGGGCGTCCTGCCGGGTGAGGAACGCCGCGGACAGGCCGGTCCGGAGCGGGTCGATGCGCAGCAGCACCGTCGCGCCGCTCCCCGCCACCGGCTGCCAGCGGACGAGGACCTGGGTGTCGTCGTGGCTGGTGCGCAGGACGAAGTTGTCGGACATCGTCGGCTCCCTCGGGTGCTTGAGCGGTGGGAGCGATCCGCGCAGCCGCGTGATGCTCCCCTGCTCATCAGGGCGCTCGCGCGCCAGCCGACGGTCCCCACGGGTTTCCATGCCGCGTGGTGTCGGCGTATACCGGCTGATCTCGTTCATCCGGCGCGTAATACTCAAGAACCCTGAAAACCCTACAACCGTGGAGCGCGGTGTGGTACGAACAGTGGCGTACTGATAGCTCTCCCGCAACGGTGGCCAGCATGATGGTGATCGAATGTTCCTGTCCGTCCCCACCGGCTCCCACAATCAGGATCTTCTTCGTGGTATGACGAACCGTCCCGGCCCGTCGGATCTCTGAACACGGGCGCTTTCTCGCGGACCGAGATGTTCACGGACGAGTCCCGGCGGTTCGATAACGGGGTTCGTTCTCGTCGTGTGGAGTTGCGTAATGCCCTGCCCTCGCTTTCTGCCCTCCCGACTGCTGCCAATAGGTGCGACGATTGCCTGTCTGTTCCTCGGATCAGTGGGATGCGGGGGCGGAACCTCGACACCTGGCCCGGTAGCCAGCGGCCTTCCGGCGACGTCCACACCCCGGACAAGTACTCCCAGCCTCGATCCCGCGGCACAGGCCCGGACGCAGATCGCTGCGGCGCAGGAGGGTTTCTACCGGTCCTACCTCGCGGCGGTCGCCGCTCCCGGCGACCGGTCCCGGGTCGATGACCTGCTCGCCCGCTACACCTCGCAGGCGCCGGCCCGGGCGGATGTGGCGAGTTGGATGGCGGGGCTGGCCAGCCGGCGCGTTGCCGGCCGGCCCGGCCCGGAGAGCTATTACGTGATCGAGAACATCGCGGTCGAAAACCCACCGCCGCAGGGCCGGGTGACTGCGACGGTCTGCGGATACGACGACGGCGTCCTGTACGACGCGGTGAACAGAGCACCGGACGGACGCGAGATCGTCATCAGCAACAAACCGGTGAGCGAGCGTACCCGGGTTACCTGGGTCGAACAGGACACCTGGAAGATCGACAGCGTTCAGACCGTGGACACCTGGGAGGGGGTGAACCGGTGTCCCCCACGCGGTTCGGGCTCCTCGTGATCGGAGCATCTATTACCTTGTGGTTACTTCTGCCAGCGACCACCGCGACGGCCGGGATCGGCTGGACAAACGATCGCGGCATTACGACCGGCAAGGTATTCGCCGATCAGGCATTGCAGGAACTGTTGAGTTCGGTCACGACCGCGAGCCAGGACGACGTGCCGCGATCGTCCGGGGCGGCACCGGTATGCCGATGGGTGCCGGGGTACGAAGCGGCACGCAACCTGCGGCCGGAAAGCGTGAAACTGATCCCGATCATGGACCGGGTGGACCCCGACGGGACCCGCTCGCGGTTCTACGGGCGGGTGTGTGACGGCGGGGTGGCGGCCTGGCAGTGGCTGCGGGTACCGGACGCGGCCGACCTGGTCGCGGGCGCGTCAGCGGAGATCCGTCGTAAGCTGCCCCTCCCCCACGGCGTGTTCTCCCCTGCCGTGACGGCAGGAGCGGTGGTGGCGAACGTCCCGGTCTGGTTCGCCGTGCCCGGCCAGTGGGCGCCGGTGGTGGCGACCGCGGCGATCCCAGGCGCCGCCGTCACCGTGACCGCCACCCCGCAGAGGCTGGAGTTCAAGCCCGGTGACGGCACCCCGCCGGTGTCGTGTGTCGGGCCGGGGCCGGTGTTCACCACCGGGATGCCCGAGCCGGATCGTCCACCGGCCTGCTCCTACACCTATCGGGACGCGTCCACCGCCGCGCCGGACGGGCGGGCCTGGCCGGCCGCACTGACGATCCGCTGGCAGGTCGGCTGGGTGGCGTCGAACGGGGAGAGCGGCACGCTCGCGCCGCTGACGACCACCACGGACATCCCGGTCGTGGTCGGGCAGATCCAGGCGATCGAACGGGCCGGCCGATGACCGTGACCAGGACGGGAACCGGATGGCGGCCGGATCTTCCCCTGACCGACACGCTCCGGCCCCAGCGGGCGCACGGGCCGCGGTCCCGCCGGTCGATGAACGCGGCGTTCGCTCTCCTGCTGATGGTTGTCGGCGCGGGTGGGGCGGTGTGGTTCGCCACGGACGATCGGCCGCGGGTGGACGTGGTGACGCTGGCCCGGCCGCTGCCGCGCGGGCATGTGGTGACCCCGTCGGATCTGGCCGTGCTACGGGTCACCGTGGACGGCGGCACCGTCCGGCTGACCACCCCGCAGGTCGCCCGCCAGGCCCTCGTCGGTAAACCGCTGCTGCTGGACCTGCCGGCGGGGACGCTGGTGGCCCCGGAGATGGTCGGCTCGACCGCTCCGTCTCCCGGCCTGGTCACTCTCGGGGTCAAGGTTCCCGCGGACGGGCTGCCGTCCTCGGCGCTGCGCCCGGGCGAACCGGTGGACGTCCTCGGTTTCGACCCGGCCACCGGAACGGCGGAAATCCTGGTCCGCGGGGTCACGGTCACCGAGATCAGCCGTCCGGCGTCCGACGACCGTGGCGGAGACACCGTGGTGTACCTGGCGGTGCCGGAGCAGGCGGCCGGCGCGGTGGCCGCGGCGGCCGGCGGCGAGCGGGGTGTGCGCCTGCTCGGTGGCGGCCGATGACCCACCCACCCGCCACGAACTGGACACCGGACCAGCATGTTCTCACCGGCCCGGTGAGCCTGCTCCCGACCGGTCAGCAGCACGGCTATCAGGACAGCTATCAGGACGCGATGGCCGTTCACGACCTCGTCTCGACCATCACCGCGGAGGTGGGCCGGCGGCTGGCCGAGGCCCGCCGGGACGGCAACCGGCCGAGTTCCGCGGACCAGGCCGCGATCGTCGAGCAGGTCATCGCCGAGCATCTCGCGCTGGCCCGGCACCGCGGCGTGATCGACGGCCGGCCCCCGCTCGACCCCGGATCGGAAGAGGAGGTCCGGCTGCGGGCCCGGCAGGCACACTCCCCGCTCGGGCCGCTGGGCCCGCATCTGGCCGGCCGGCAGTGGAGCGACGTCGAGGTCAACGGCGCCGTCAACATGATCTGCACCGAGCGGGTCGGTGGCACGCGCGCCGAGTTCCCGTCCCCGTTCGCCACGGACACCGAGGCGTTCGAGTGGGTCGCCGAGCAGGCCGCCCTGGCCGGGCGGCGGTTCGACGAGTCCAACCCGTCGGTGCGCTTCCGGACCGCCGGTGGGGTGCGCATCCACGCGATCAGCCGGGTCACCAGCATCACCCACATCGACTGCCGGATCTACCTGCCCGGTCTCGACCGGCTCGACGGCCTCGCGGCCGCCGGCATGTTCAGCGCGGACGTCCACGCCGTGTTGCAGGGCAGCGCGGCGCTGCGGGAACCCGTCGGGCTGGTCATCTCCGGGGGCACCGGGGCGGGCAAGACAACCCTGCTGCGGGCGTGGGCGAACGCCCACCCCGACCCGCTCGTCCTGGACCGGGTCGTCACCGTCGAGGACGAACAGGAGCTGTTCCTGCCCCCGGCGCGCTTCCGCAACCTGGTCGCCTTCGAGGCCCGGGAGGCCAACGTCGACGGCAGGGGCGAGTACTCCATGGAGCGCTACCTCACCGAGAACCTGCGCCGCCAGACCCCGTATCGGGTCCTGCTCGGCGAACTCAAACCGGACGGCGGGGTGCTGCCGCTGCTGCTCGCGGTCGGCCAGGGCATCGCGCAGGGGGTGGCCACCACCGTGCACGCGCCCGGCGCCGAGGACGTCATCCACCGGCTGCGCACCTACGCGGCCCTCGGCACCCGCCACGTTCCGGACACCACCGTGCTGGCGACGATCGCGGCCACCGTCGACCTGGTCGTGCACGTCGCCCGGGTGGGCGGCCGGCGGGTCGTCACCGCGATCCGGGAGTACGTCGACTACCGAGACGGCACGGTGACCTCCACGGAACTATGGCGCTGGCACCCGGCCGCCGGCCAGGCGGTCCGCACCGACCGGGAGATGAGCGAACGGCTCACCGCCAAACTGCTCACCGCCGGGGTCGATCCGGCTGTTCTGCACCGCCGGACGGGGGATTTCTGGTGAGCCCCGGCCTGCGATTCGCCGCGCTCGTGCTGTCCGGGGCCACGGTCGGCGCCGGGGCATGGCTGCTGATCACCGCCCCGCAGGGCGGGCCGCTGCCGGTCCACGCCTTCGTCCGGAGGATGCCGGCGGGCGCCTGGCGGCCGGTGGCGCTCGGCGCCGGGATGGGTCTGGTCGGCGGGACGCTGGTGGGGATGCCCGTCCTCGCGCTGCTGACCGGCGGAGCGGTCTGGGTCGCCCTGGAGAGCCGCCGCGGGCCGAACATACCCGCGCAAAACGCCATCGGGGACGCGGTCGCGACCTGGTGCGAAACCGTCCGGCAGGAACTCGGCGCGGGCCAGCCGCTACGCGCCGCGGTCGCCGCCTCCTGCGCGCTGCCGCCCCCCGCACTCGCCCAGCCGTTGCGGCGGCTGGCCGTCGCGCTGGACGGCGCCCCGCTGCCTGATGCGTTGCGGAGGTTCCGCGCCGAGGTCGACCATCCCGCGGTCGGCGCGGTCGTGACCGCGCTCACCCTCGCCTACCGGCACGGCGCCGGTGACCTGGCCCAGCTCATGGCCGAGCAGGTCGACAGCACCCGGCACCGGGTCGCGGTCCTGCGTGACACCCACGCCGCCCGGGCGAAATACCGCCGGTCCATGGTGCTGCTGCTCGCTCTGTTCGCCGTGTCCGTGCTCGGTCTGCTCGCCGCCTGGCCGGCACTGCTCGACCCCTACCGCACCGCCGTCGGTCAGCTCGTCCTCACCGGGATCATCGCTGTGGTGCTGGGCGCTGTCCGCGCCCTGATCCGGCTGTCCCAGCCGCCGCCGACACCCGACTTCTTCACGGCCCGCCCATGAGCAGCCTGCCGACCGCCGTGGTGCCCGCGCTGTGCGGGGCGCTGGCCGGCGCGGGTGTCTTCCTCGCCATCCGCACGCTGCTCCCGGTCGCCGGCGCCGGCGGCGGGGGCCGGGCCGGCCGGGGGGATGACGTCCCGGCCGGCGCGACCGGGTGGGCGGCCTGGGCGACCGTCACCCTTACCCGGCTGGCGGGGCAGGCCCGGGCCCGCCGGCTCCTGCTCGCCGATGATCTGGCTCTGGCCGGTCGGGATCCCGCTGCTCACACCGCCGCGCGGGTCGGCCGGGGCCTTGCCGGCGCCATGGTGGCAGTGGCCTTGGCCGCGGGTGCTGCCGCCGCCGGGCTCGATCTGCCGTTCCTGCTGCTTCCCGTCGGCTGCCTGTTCGGCGGGCTGCTCGGTGTCCTGTCCGCCGACCGGCCCGTCCGCCGGCTGGCCGCGGCCCGCCGGCAGGAAACCCGGCTGGCGGTCGCCGCGTTCATCGATCTGCTCCGCATCCTGCTCGTCGGCGGCCTCCCGCTGCACGCGGCCCTGACCGCCGCCGTCGACAGCGGCGGGGGCTGGGCCTTCGAGCAGATCCGGGACGCTCTGGACTGGGCCCGCACGCACCGGGTCGCCCCCGACACGGGCCTGGACCGGCTCGCCACCCGGATTCCCGCCCCGGAGTTCACCGACCTGCGCCTGACCATCAGCTCGGCGCTGCGGGGCGCCTCCCCGGTGCAGGCGCTGCAGTCCAAGGCGGTGCACATGCGCGCGGCCGAAGCCGCCCAGGCCCGCACCGAATCCGCGACCGCGGACGCCGAGATGGAACTGCCCGCCGCCGTGGTCGCCCTGGCCTTCGTCGCGTTCCTGACCTTCCCCCTGCTGATGATCCTTACCAGGACCGGAGCCGGCCTCTGACCTCCCTCACCGCTCTGCCGCCACCGCGGACACCTCCCCCAAGGAGTGATCATGATTGGACGGATCGGGCTCTGGCTGGCCCTGACCTGGCTGTGGCTGTCTACCTCCCTGCGCCGGCTCGCCACGACCCTCCGGGACGACCGCGGCGACAGCCCCGTGTCCACCGCGGTCATCGTCGTCGGTCTCGTTCTCATCGCCGGCATCGTCATCGCGATCATCCGGGAGAAAGCCATCGACACCGCGAACAACATCTGCACCAACGCCGACCCCACCACCTGCAAATAGCGCATCTCCGATGATGCGGACACGTCTTTCAGGTGGGAACCGGCACGGCCGTCGTCGCCAACGTGGCGATGCCGGCAGCGCCACCGAACTCGCCATCGTGATGATCGGCGTGTTCGGCCTGCTCACGCTCATCCTGCTGTTCGGGGTGCGCTGGCTGGCCCTCCAAGCGGCCGACGCCGCGGCCACCCGCAGCCTGGAGATCGCCCAGTCCGCGGACGGCACCCCCGAGGACGCCCGCACGGTCGCCGTCACCCTGGCCACCTCCAGCCGCGTCGTCACCGGCGTCGACGTCGACGTCACCGGCACACCCAGCACCGTGACCGTGGCCGTGACCGCCCACACCGTGCTCGGAGACACCGTCCACCGCGCCGCCACCGGCCCCCGGCTGCGCTACATCCCCGACGGCATCCGCCGATGAACGGCCGGGCGACAACCCACTCCAGGAGCCATGGGCTCAGGGGCCGCGGGTGCAGGGGCCAAGGGCGCCGAGGCCGAGGGCGCTTCCGGGAGCGCGGCGTGGACGACCGGGGGTCGTTCGCGGTCGAACTCGCCGCCGGCGCCGGCATCTTCGTGCTGGCGATGGCGATCCTCGCCGTCGCCGTCCAGACCCGTCAGGCCAGCGACGCGGTGGGCCAGGCCGTCCGGGAAGCCGCCCGCGCCGCCTCCCTGGCCGCCAGCCCCAGCGACGCCGCCCAGCAGGCCGACGTCACCGCCCGCACCACCCTGGCCGGCAGCGGATGCGCACCCGACAGCATCAGCCTGCGCACCGACACCGCCGACTTCCGTCCCGGCGGATGGGTCACCGTCACCGCCCACTGCCGCATCGACCTGCTCCTGGGCCCCTCCCGCTGGGTCGACAGCACCGCCGACGAGATCATCGACCGGTTCCGCGGCGGGATCGGCCCCCGCTCATGAACGCCACGACCGGCCCCCTCCCCGAAGAGACGAACCGGCAGGTCGCTTCGCGGCGCGGGACGTCCGACGAGGGCGCGATCAGCCTGATGCTCGCGGTCCTGTTCCTCGGCGCGGTCATCCTCGCCGGGCTCATCACCGACGCCGGCCGCGTCCTGCACGCCAACACCGATGCCTCCGACCTCGCAGGCAAGGCCGCCCGGGTCGGCGCCCAACAGATCACCCTCGCCAGCATCCGCGCCGGACAGCCCCGGCTCGACCCGGCCGCCGCCGACGCCGCCGCCCGCGCCTACCTCACCCGCCACCAGGCCACCGGCCAGGTCACCACCACCGACGACACCGTCACGGTCACCGTGACCCTCCACGTCCCCTACCTGTTCCTGACCATGTCCGGACGCACCGGCGAGACCGTCACCCAGACCCGGTCCGCCGTCGCCGTCCATGGCCCCTGACCCGTCCCGGGGATGATCCATCGACAGGAGCCGACCGCCATGAACACCCGCACCACCCGCCCCTCCCGGCAGCGTCCCGGCCGCTCCTACCCGCCGCGGTCGGCCACGGTCAGGCCACGGCCGAGTGAGGCCCTACGCGGTGTCGTCGCGCTGATCGGCCTTGTCGCGTTCCTCGTCGCGGTCCCGCTCCTGCTGTGGATGTGGCGACACAACCCGCTGCCCACCACCTTCGAACCGCGCCGCTGGTGGGAGCTGGCCGCCGGCGGATTCGTCCACCCCGACGTCCCCCCGAACGTCATCGCCGCCGCAGGATGGATCACCTGGGCGTGGCTCACCCTGTGCATCCTCTGGGAAATCGCCGTCCATGCGACCAGCCGCCGAACGCGCCGCTCCCCCGATGGACCAGGGCGGACGCGCGGCGCGCCCACGAGCAGCGCGTCCACCCGCGAGGCGGCGCGAATCCGGCGCGCCGCCCCGGCACCCGCACCGCTGCGCCACCTCGCCAGCCACTGGGTAGCCACCGCCGCGGTCGCGTTGACCCTGTTCTCCTCGCGCGCGGCGACGGTAACCCCGGTATCCACGACCGCCACCCAGCCGACGGTCACCATCGCCGCGGCAGCCACATCGACCAGTCCGGCGGCCGGGCCGGCCGCTTCCGGATGGACGCCGGTGGCCGTCACGGACGATCAGCCGGAGCTGTACCGCTGCGGCCCCTACGACACCCTGCGCTCCCTCGCCGACGAGCATCTCGGCGACCCCGACCGCTGGACCGACATCCGCGACGCCAGCATCGGCGTCCCCCAGCCCGACGGCACCCTGCTACCCGCCGGCTGCGTCGTCATCACCGAGGGCACCCTCCTGCGGATCCCGCGCGAACGGCCGACGTTCACGGCTGTGGCGGCTGCTTCCACAACGCCGACCGTGCCCGCCTCCGCAGCAGAGACCATCAGCCCCTATCGGCCGGTGGAGACCATCAGCCCCTATCGGCCGGTGATCGACCAGCACACCGTCGTTCCCGACGACTCGCTATGGGCCATCACCCACAGCGCCTACCCCGACGCGCCCGAAGCGGACCTTCCCCATCTCGTTACCGCGGTCTTCGAGCACAACCGTGGAATCACCGACCCGGACGGCCGGCCCCTGCACAACCCCGACCTGATCAACCCGGGCATGGTGCTGAAGCTCCCTGTCATCCCGCGCTCCGCGCCCGATGATGCCGTGCCAGTTGCACCACCCATCGACCACGCACCCGGTCAGAGCACCGAGCGGACCGACCGCGCGCCCGCCCCCGTACCGACCAGTCCCACAGCAACGGTCACGACACCAACGCCCGCGCCGACCGCATCGGACGCAGGCTCCCCCGCCGTCCCGGCCACACCCACCGGGCCCGCCAGCACTCCGGAACCGTCCCGCAACGGGCGCGTTCCGGATCCGGCGGCCGTGCCAGCGGCGCCTCAGCACAGCCGCCCGGCACCGGTTCGCGCACCGGACGCGACGTCCCCAGCCTCCCCGAAGACGGGCCCAGCCCTGTCCGGCCCGGTCGGTTCCGGGCAGCCCACCACCATGCCGTCGGCCGACGCGCCAGGCGCCGTGCAGCCGTCAGCGGCACCAGCACGTGAGACGTCCACACGGGACCTGACACCGTTGTGGATCGCCGCCGGGGGGCTCCTGGCCGCGGCCGTCGCGCTCATCGTTGCCGCCCGCCGACGACGCCGCGACCGGCAGGTCGGCACCGAC
>NZ_CEVIVC010000153.1:10449-11353 GCF_982290645.1 Protofrankia sp. CiP1_Cm_nod4 | reverse complement strand
GGCGGGGGACGGGCGGACGCCCGGGGACCGCTGATCGCGGGAGAGCGGGTATGACGGTTTGCGGGCTGCTGCGCCTGGACGGTGCCCCGGTGCGGCGTTCGGTCCTCACGGCGATGCTCGCCTCGTCGTCGCTGGGCCTGCCGCCGGCACGGGGTGTGCACCTCGACGGGCCGTTCGGCGTGGTGACGGCCTCGGGGCCCGCCGGTGACCCGACACCGCCGATCGCGGTGGACGCGGAGGGGCTGGTCGTCGTCCTCGACGGCCGCCCCGGACGACGGCGCCGGGGCGGGAACGGCCCGGTAGCGCCGCGCGGCAGTGCGCCAGCCGGCCTCCATGCCCAACCGTCGGTTGCTGTGCCGCCAGGCCTGCCCGCGCGGCCGCCGGCCGGCGTACGGGATGGTCTGCCGGCGCAGCCGCCGGCCGGCGTACGGGATGGTCGGCCCGCCGCTCTTGCCGGTGCGGGCTGTACCGACGCCTGCCTGCTCGCGGCCGCCTACCGCAGGGACGGGGAACGCTGTCTCGGGCCGCTGGGCGGGGACTGGGTCGCGCTGATCTGGGAGCCGGACCGTCGGCGGCTTGTCTGCGCCCGTGCCGGCGATCCGGGGCAGGAACTGCTCACCTGGTCGGACGGGCGCGTTTTCGCGTTCGGGACGGAACCGGCGCAGCTCCGTGCCGCGGGGATGCCGGTGCTGCCGGTGATGCCGGGGATACCGGTGATGCCGGGGATACCGGTGCTGCCGGGGATACCGGTGCTGCCGGGGATACCGGTGCCGGCGGCGGGCCGCCCGCGTCCCGGCCATGGGCTGGGACGGGTCCGCTGGCTCGGGCCTGACGAGCGGCTCGCGGTCCGCCTGCCCGAGGAGGCGGCGGAGCGCTTCGCCGCGTGGGCCGGGCGGAGCGCGGT